>NZ_QHLJ01000006.1 GCF_006864365.1 Campylobacter sp. MIT 99-7217 | reverse complement strand
GTATTATTATAAGTCATCACTATATTTTTGCTAATAGGAGCTAAGTTTGAAGTCAAATCTTTCAAAGCTTTTAAGGCTTCATTTTGACAGTATTTACTTAAATTCTCAGGCTCTGGCTTTAGAGCAACCCCATAAAGCTTTGGCTTTTTATTTTGAGCTAAATTTTCAAGCAAGTGATAAAAGCGAGAATACTGCCTTGAATTATAAGGAGGATCTAAAAAAACGCATTCAAATTTAGCCTTTTTTGCTTCAAATTCCTTTCTAAGTTTTTTGGCTAAAGCATTTGCATCCTCTCTAAAAAGCTCTATTTTTTTATCTGTTTTTATGGGCTTTATAAGTTTAAACTCAAATTTATCCTTTAAGATTTGATTTTTGCGGTAAGCATCATAATGTCCCACAGTATTAGCTATCCTATCAACACTATATAAAAGACTAGCTAGTAAGATATGAAATTCTTTTAAATTCAACTCTTTGTTTTTTAAGCCCTCGTCTAAATGCTCTCTTATAAAACCTATTTTTATAGCATCTTTTAGGCTAAAAAACTTATCCCCATAATAAAGACTATAATAATTTTGCTCTTTTAAATCTAAGGCATTATAAAGCTTTGCATAAGCTAAAAGCTTTTTTTCATCAAAGCTTTCTTGACTAAAAAAGCCTTGATAGATGATGAAATTTGAGTGTAAAAAATCATTGATATAAAAATGATTTAAATTTGAGTATTTTAAAAAATGCTCGCTTATCACAGCTGTTCCTGCAAAGGCTTCAAAAAAGGCTTTTTCTTTAAAAGAGGGCTTTTCTTGCTCATTTGTGTTAGTTTTAACTTTATGATTTAAATTTGAGCCTTTTTCGTTAGTTCTTGTTTTTAAAGCCTCATTTTTAAAATCAGCCTCATTAGCCTTAGAAAAAAAGCTTTTTTGTAAGATCTTTTCAATAGGGGCTAAAAGCTTACTCTTAGCCCCTGTGTAGCGTCGGTTGGATAAATTTAGCATGGGAAAGCTACCAAAAAAAGCTTATTGAAGTTCATTTTTAACTCCCAAATCTTGTATCATCTTTGAAATGCTTTCCTTATACCACTTGCTTCCAAAATCCTCCTTGTCCTTAAAAAGCTCATAAAATTTTGGCAAAAGCTCTTTATAGCTTAAATTTGATCTTAAAATATGAGCCAAATCCCTAGTGCTAAGGGGCAAAATGTGCATTCCCTTAATGAAGTTTTGCTCATTTTCAAAATAACAATAAATCCTGCTTCTAAAATCATTTAAAACATTTTTATCAAGATAGGGGGCGATAAAAATGGCAAAGCTTTGTTTAGCCTTGCTTGGCTCTAAGCTTAAAAGCAAATTTCCCAAATGCCTTGAAACACTTTCCATTTCAGCTCTTCTTTGATTTGCCCTTTGGGTTAGGCTTACTTCTATCATCAAAGAATGGCTTTCATAAGGATAAACAAAATCAGCCTCACCGCCCAAAGCGTGGCTCTTTGGCAAAAGCTCATTATCAAGGCTTAAATTCGCCTGTAAAATCCTTTCTAAATTATTTTCATCAATATAATGCCAAACAAGGGCTATGACATACTCAAAAATCGTAGGAATAGTAGCTTCCTTGCTAACTAGGTTCATTAGCTCATCATCGTTTTTTCTATCCTCAAAAAGGCTTAAAATATAAAGCAAATTTTCCTTGCTAAATTTCTTTTCAACGAGATTTTTTAGCCTTTTAAGCTCTTGTTCTTTTTTATAAGTTTTTAAATCTTTCAGAGAAAAAATATTTTTTTCCTTGAAAAATTCTTTAAATTCTTTATCCTCAAAATATTCGCTTAAAAGCTCTTTTGAAGTGGGCTTAAAAGCAAGCTTTTCTAAAAGCTCTTTAAATTTAGAATGTCTTAAAATGAGCTTAAAAATTTCACTTAAGCTAACCTTGTCAGCACTAAATTCAAAAATTCCACACAAGCTTAAATATCTTTGATTTAAGTCAAAATAATCCTTAAGATTATTCATAATCCTAGCTTTGAAAATTAACTCAAAAAAGTTTTCATTGAAATCCTTAGCCTCAGTAAAATGGGTTAAATCTTTGATCTTATCTTCTTTTTTCTTTTTTGCCGTGATAAAAGCTAAGTAAAGTCTTTTAAAGAGGGTAAATTTTTGCCTTTCTTGTAAAAAGTTTTCAAAGATTTTTTTATCCTTGCTTTTTTGATATTTTAAAAAAACTTCTTTTAAAGTTAAAATTATATTGTGTGCTGTATTATCACCTTTTGCCGTTTTAAAATAATCTACCCTAAAGCTTTGCTCTTTTAAATCCTTTAAAAAAAGCTCTAAATCCTTTTTTGGTAATAAGGTCTTAAAAATTGTCTTTTCATTAAAAGCCTTTATAAAACTTTTGGCGTCTTTAAAATTATTAATTAAGGGCAAAAAGATAAAAAGTTCTTTGCTTAATTCCCCTTTGTAAATTCTAAAAATTTCTAAGTATTTTAAAAGTAAATTTTCACTTTTTTTGAAATTTAAACTAGCCTTTAAGAAAAATAAAGAAATCAAATCCATTTGTAAAAAATCATTATCTATTTTATAAGCTTGATTTTTAATTAAACTTAAAAGCTCATAGCCTTGCTTAGTGATTAGCTTTTCTTTGCGATTTATGAGATTAAAATCCTCAAGTGGGGCTGATTTGACCCTAGCATCTTTTGTGCCTAAATCCTTGCTTTTGTTGCGATTTTCAAGTAAATTATGAGCTTGCAAAAGCTCTAAATACTGCATTTGCAAAGAAGAATCATTGCTCCAAGTATCGTTTTTGCCAGCGTTTTTAAAAAGCTCTTCAAATAATAAAAGCTGACTTTCAAAATTATAAAGCAAGTGCTTCACTCTTAAGCTTGTATTGCCAAAATAATCATACATTATTTTTTCCTTAATAATTTCTTAGCAAAATTTCTTGTGAAAAATCATTTTTGCTTTGATAATTGCAATTTTTATAAGAAAAATTTAAATGAACAAGTCTAAATTTAGGATTTTTTTCAAGCCATTTTTTTAAGATAATATGCTCTTTTTGCTTGTGAAAAAGCACATTTGAAAGGGCAAATTTAATCTTTTTACTATCAAGCATTTTTAAAAACTCAAGCAAATCACACTCATCATCTTTGCTCCAAGCCTTATTTTCATTATAACTTGCATTTGCTAAAAAATAAGGAGGGTCTATATAAACAAAAGAATTTTTATCTAAATTTTTTATATCAAAAGCTCTAAAATCCTTGTTTTCTAAAAAAACCTGCCTAGTCTTTAAAGCAGCCATAAAAAGCCTTAATTTTTCTTGTATTTTGAGATTAAAATCTCTTTTTCCGCAAGGTAGGTTAAACTCTTTTTTCAAATTAAATCTTATTTGATTATTAAAGCCAAAGACTATGAGTAAAAAAAGCTTTAGCGGGTCCTTATCTTGATTATAAGCTTTTCTAAGCCTTAAAAAAGGCTCTTTATTATGGCTTGATAGTCCCTTTGTGCTATCGCATTTATAAAATTCATAGCCAAATTTAGCACTTTGACTAAGTTTGTATTCTTCAATCAAGCTCTGCAAAGCCTTAAAAAGCTCCTCAAAACTAAGCCTTTTAAAAAGGGCAAAAAGTTCTATAAGTTCTTTTTGCTTGTCATTTAAAATGAGCTTACTAGCCTTTAAATTTAAGCCCACATTTGCCCCACCACAAAATAAATCTACAATGATTTCATTTTCTTTTGGAAAAAGGGGCAAAAGCTGATTTAAAAGCTTAAATTTTCCCCCTGTGTAGTTTAAAGGGCTTTGAATGAACTTATTTTTTAGCTCAAAATGATTTAAATTTGACACCAAAAAACCCCCTCCTTATGATCCTTAAAGCTTGTTTTTCCAGCACTAAAGGGCTTAAAATCAAGCTTAAAAAGCCTTGTTTTTCCATATTCTTCTAATAAGCTTTTTATAAGCTCAAAGCTTAGCTTAGTATTGCTTCTTGCATTAGCACTTGTGGTATTATTATAAGTCATCACTATATTTTTGCTAATAGGAGCTAAGTTTGAAGTCAAATCTTTCAAAGCTTTTAAGGCTTCATTTTGACAGTATTTACTTAAATTCTCAGGCTCTGGCTTTAGAGCAACCCCATAAAGCTTTGGCTTTTTATTTTGAGCTAAATTTTCAAGCAAGTGATAAAAGCGAGAATACTGCCTTGAATTATAAGGAGGATCTAAAAAAACGCATTCAAATTTAGCCTTTTTTGCTTCAAATTCCTTTCTAAGTTTTTTGGCTAAAGCATTTGCATCCTCTCTAAAAAGCTCTATTTTTTTATCTGTTTTTATGGGCTTTATAAGTTTAAACTCAAATTTATCCTTTAAGATTTGATTTTTGCGGTAAGCATCATAATGTCCCACAGTATTAGCTATCCTATCAACACTATATAAAAGACTAGCTAGTAAGATATGAAATTCTTTTAAATTCAACTCTTTGTTTTTTAAGCCCTCGTCTAAATGCTCTCTTATAAAACCTATTTTTATAGCATCTTTTAGGCTAAAAAACTTATCCCCATAATAAAGACTATAATAATTTTGCTCTTTTAAATCTAAGGCATTATAAAGCTTTGCATAAGCTAAAAGCTTTTTTTCATCAAAGCTTTCTTGACTAAAAAAGCCTTGATAGATGATGAAATTTGAGTGTAAAAAATCATTGATATAAAAATGATTTAAATTTGAGTATTTTAAAAAATGCTCGCTTATCACAGCTGTTCCTGCAAAGGCTTCAAAAAAGGCTTTTTCTTTAAAAGAGGGCTTTTCTTGCTCATTTGTGTTAGTTTTAACTTTATGATTTAAATTTGAGCCTTTTTCGTTAGTTCTTGTTTTTAAAGCCTCATTTTTAAAATCAGCCTCATTAGCCTTAGAAAAAAAGCTTTTTTGTAAGATCTTTTCAATAGGGGCTAAAAGCTTACTCTTAGCCCCTGTGTAGCGTCGGTTGGATAAATTTAGCATGGGAAAGCTACATCATAAACACAGTTGGAACTATAGTAGGATATTTTTTAAGCTTCCTAAAGATATGTTTGCGAAGCACTTGGCGGATTTGATTTTCCATAAATCTTGAATCATTTAAAACCTCATCTTTAAGATTGGTAAAAAATATCGTAAGCACATCACTAAGCTCTTTTGCAAAAGCATGATCTTGCTTATCAGCTATAAGTCCGTAGCTCAAAACTCTAGGCTTATTGATCAGCGTTTTTGTCGCTTTGTCAAGTTGTGCGACAATAAGCACGATACCATTATCAGCTAAATTTTGCCTATCGATCACCACATCATCGGCGATTTGCCTATTGATTTGATTATCCACAAAGACCTTGCCTGTTTTAACCGTGCGAATGCGTTTCATGTATTTTTGACAAAGCTCGATTTGATCGCCATCGCTCATAAGATAGACATTTCTTTCATCAACACCGCATTTAACCGCTGTTTCTTTATGCTTGGTAATGTGGTTGTATTCTCCATGTACAGGCAAGAAAAACTTAGGTTTTACAAGCGTTAGCATGATTTTTTGCTCCTCTTGGCTTGCATGACCGCTTACATGAATTTCGCTAAATTCTTGATACGCCACCTTTGCACCAGCCTTTAGCAAAAAGTCTAGAACCGCTGAAACACTGCCTTCATTTCCCGGGATCGCTTTAGCTGAGATGATGATTTGATCTGTTGGCTTGATTTTAATAAATTTATGTTCATCAGTTGCCATTCTATAAAGTGCGCTCATAGTTTCGCCCTGTGAGCCAGTGGTAACGATCAAAACTTCATTGTCTTTATATTTGCTTACCTCATCAGCGTCGATGAAAATTTTTCTATCCAAATTTATATAGCCAAGCTCCATAGTAGTATATAAATTTCTTTCCATACTACGCCCTATAACGCAAACCTTTCTGCCGTATTTAAGCCCATAGGTAATGGCCTGATAAACGCGATGGATATTTGAGCTAAAAGTACTCATGATCACGCGTCCTTTTGTCTTTGAAAAAATTTGATCAAAGGTTGGACCCACAGAGCTTTCACTTTTTGTAATGCCTTCTTTGTAAGAATTTGTGCTATCACTTAGCAAGCAAAGCACGCCCTCATCGCCATAATATGCCAAGCGGTTTAAATCGCTTGGATAGCCATCAATAGGAGTTTGATCAAGCTTGAAATCCCCTGTGTGGATTATGATACCAGCCTTTGTGATGATAGCAAGAGCTGAAGCATCGATGATAGAATGCGTGATGTGTATCCACTCTATTTCAAACTCGCCTATTTCATAAAGCTTTCGTTTTTCAACAGGATAAAATAATTTTCTTTTTTCCTTAAGCCCATGCTCTTCAAATTTGTTTGAAATCATACCCAAAGCTAGAGGCGTAGCATAAAGCGGAAAGTCAAATTCCTTATAAAAATACGGCACAGCACCGATATGATCCTCATGAGCATGCGTAATGATCACAGCCCTTATCTTGTCTTTTATCTTTCTCACATAGTCAAAATCTGGTATAACGATATCTACGCCATGTTGCGAACCATCTGGAAAACTCATACCTATATCTATGATGATAGCATCATTGTTTGTTTCCATGACAGCCATATTGCCACCGATTTCCCCTAAGCCACCAAGTGGGGTAATGCGAATTTTATGTTCGTTTGAATTGTTGTATTTAAGAGGCTTTAAGCGGTTTTCGTGAGAAATTTTATTTGCCTTTATACACTCAGCTAGAGCTACTTGCCAATCTTCATTTCCGGTAAGTTTGCTTGGGAGATTACGATTTTTTTTCTTCTTTTTTATCTCAGAATCATTCGCACTTTTTTCTTCCATATTTTCTTGACTTCTTTGAGTCTCATCTTTTACTGAATTTTCTAAAGACTTTTTTCTTTTTTTAAATTTGTGTCTTCTGTTTGACTTTGAAGATGAATTTGGGTTTTCTCCCTTGTTTTCTTCGTTTTTGTTTAAATTTTCTTCGTTGCTCATAAACTATCCTTTAAATTTTGAAAAAGTTTAAGGTAGGATTTGGCGCAAAGCTCGTGAGGTCTGATATTTTCTTTTAAATTTAAAGCCTTAAAAAGCTCTAAAAGCTCGGTTTTATAAGCTTTGAGATTGCTTAAAAGCGTTTTTCTTGGAGCTTTAAAACTAGCTCTCAAGAATTTTTCAAAGCTTTTTATATCACAAATTTCCTCAAATTCGCATTCTTTTTTCAGCATCATAACAGCTGAAGTAACCTTTGGAGCAGGCTCAAAACAATGTGCTGGCACTTCAAAAAGAAACTCTTTTTCACAAATCAAAGAGCTTAAAACCCCAAGTGCTGAAAAATCACTATCTCCAGCCTTAGCACAAAACTTAAGCGCAACTTCTTTTTGCACCATAACGATAAGCCCTAGGCATTTTTTATCTTTTAAAGCCGACAAAATCAAATTGCTAGCGACATAATAAGGTAAATTCGCCACCAAAAAATACTGATTTTCGTCTAAACCTTGCTCAAAAAGCTTGCTCGCATCAGCGTTTAACAATGTCAAATTTGCACTTGCAAGCTGCTCTTTAAATTTCTGCCTTAAAAAAGGGATCAAATCCTCATCGATTTCTATGGCTTTTACACGAGAAATTTTCAAAAGCTCCTGCGTCAAATCACCTAAGCCAGGTCCAATCTCAACGATAAATTTCGTATCTTTGGATATGGCTTGAATGATTTTTTCTAAAACGATCCTGTCTTTGAGAAAATTTTGTCCGAAATGTTTTTTTGCCCTAATCATAAGCGAGTATTTTATCTAAATTTGATTAATCTTTTGTTACTTTGGTTATTTATTTTGCAAATTTGGATATAATTTTAACTTAAAAAATCTTAAGGATAAAAATGTCAGCTCTTATCATTTGTGCTGGAGGAAATGAAAATTTTAGCTTTGCAAAGGGCGTTGGTATAGGACTTATAGAAGCTTCTTTGGGAACTTGGCAGCTTTGCTGGGAGGCTTTAAATTCAAAACAAGAATTTGAGCAAATCATCTTCATAGGCACTTGTGGGCTTTATGATGAAAAAGATGAACTTTTGCAAATTTATGAAAGCTCGCATTGTTTTAATCTTGAATACTCAAAGCTTTGTGCAAATTTTTATAGTCCAATTTCAAATGAAATTCGGCTCAATGTTTCACAAGAAACATATAAAAGCAATAGCTCAAATTATATCTGTGCGGATAAAAAAGCAGCTCTCAAATTTAAAGAATTTGGCTTAAGGCTTGAAAATATGGAGCTTTTTGCTATCTTAAAAGTAGCTGATAAATTTAAAATTCCAGCCACAAGCTATCTTTGTGCGACAAATTTTTGTGATGAAAAGGCTCATGAAAATTTTGTCAAAAATCATAGCCTTGCCAAAAAAAAGCTTGAGGAATTTTTACAGGATAAAAATTTGATTTAAAGAGGGAAAAATTGCAAGAAAGAAAGTTAAAAGAAAATTTAAAAAAGGAAAATATCTTAAATTTCACAAAGGAAGAATTTGAGAGCAGATTTGATAAAAAGTTTCGTGTGAAACAAATTTTTGAATGGATTTACCAAAAATACGCCGATGATTTTTCTCAAATGTCTTCTTTGCCAAAGGAGCTAAGGCAGGATTTATCAAGGCATTATCATTTTTCTCCACTTGAGTGCGTTAAATTTGAACAAAGCAAGGATAAGAGCATAAAATATCTTTTTCGCTTAAATGACGGCTTGTTGATAGAAAGCGTGCTTTTGCCGATGAAAGAAGAACAGAGCGATGAAAATGGCAAGATCACAAAGCACGCAAGATATACGATTTGCGTTTCTTCTCAGGTGGGCTGCAAGAGCGGATGTAGCTTTTGTCTTACTGCAAAGGGTGGGCTGAAGCGAAATTTAGAAGCTGGGGAGATCGTGGGGCAAATTTTATGGATCAAAAAGCATAATCAAATCCCCTACGAAAGACGGGTAAATATCGTATATATGGGAATGGGCGAGCCACTTGACAATCTTAAAAATGTCAGCAAAGCGGTAAAAATCTTAAGCGAAAATGATACCCTCGCTATTAGCCCCAAAAGACAAACTATCAGCACGAGCGGACTTGCAAAGCAAATTGCCGAGCTTGGACAAATGAAGCTTGGTGTTTTGCTAGCCATATCCTTGCATGCTGTAAATGATGAGCTAAGAAGCGAGCTTATGCCCATAAATAAGGCTTATAATATCAAAGCTATAATGGATGCTGTGCGAGCCTTTCCTATCGATCAGCGAAAAAGAGTGATGTTTGAGTATCTTTTGATAGACGGGCTTAATGATGGGCTTGATCATGCCAAAGAGCTTGTAAAACTACTAAATGGCATAAAAGCAAAGGTTAATTTAATACTTTTTAATCCCCACGAAGGAAGCATTTATAAAAGACCTAGCCTTGAAAATGCGGTGAAATTTCAAGACTTTTTAAGTGCTAAGGGTCTAACTTGCACCATAAGAGAGAGCAAAGGACTTGACATATCAGCAGCTTGCGGACAGCTTAAGGAAAGAAGCCTTGTGAAAATGAGCTAAATTTATCTCAAAACTTGGGCTTTACAAAGTGCATTCAAAATGATAGAATTTCAACAAACAAAGGGTTAAAATGACACTTTTAGATATGGGCGAACTCATCTTTATCTTTGCCGTGGTGGCGATAGGGCTTGGTGGGATTATAGTGGTTTTAAAAAACGAAAAAAAGAAAGATTAAATGTTTTATGTCAGTGTAAAGATCATTCATTTGCTTTGTGCTTGCGTGGTGATAGGCTATCTTGTTTATGATGCTTTCATCTTTTCTTGCCTTAAGAAAAACAGAAGTCATGAGGAATTTATCAGCCTAAAAAGAGAGCTTTTAAAGCCTAGTGTTTTGATCTTGGCTTTGGCTTTTTTTGCTCTTATCATCACAGGTCTAATGCTTGCTAGTTTTTATCTGGGCGGAAATTTAGGCTTTTGGCAGAACAATTTTCAAAAAATTCTCATCGTAAAAATCCTAGTCGTAGCCTCTCTTTTTGTCTTTGCTGGAATTTCTTTTTTGTATAT
Source organism: Campylobacter sp. MIT 99-7217 (assembly GCF_006864365.1). Lineage (NCBI taxonomy): Bacteria > Pseudomonadati > Campylobacterota > Epsilonproteobacteria > Campylobacterales > Campylobacteraceae > Campylobacter > Campylobacter sp. MIT 99-7217. The sequence continues at coordinate 126,114 of NZ_QHLJ01000006.1, read as the reverse complement.
TTTGATCTTTAAAAAACCAGATCCTTTTAGGAAATTTTATCATTTCTTAGCTCTTGTTATCTGCGTTTTAGCCTTGATTTTAGCTAAACTTTTGTTTGTTTTTTAATGCAATTTAAAAATTTAAGATATAATATTTAGAAATTTTTATAATTTCAAAGGTCTTGAAATGACAAAAAATAATATCAAATTTGCTTTAATTAGCCTCCTAAGTCTAAGCTCTATCCAAGCCTTAGAATTTAACGAAGTAGGGCATAAAGCTTTAGGTATGGGAGGGATTGGCGTTGCTATAAGAAACAATCCCTACGCTGTTTTTTACAATCCTGCTTTGTCTGCTAGCGAACCTTTATATAGAGTGGGTTATGGCTTAAGCTTTGAGGCTAGCGAAAAAAATCTTTTAAAAGCCTTGGATTACGATCTTGCTAACATTACTATGAATACTAGAAACGATATCAATGCCCTTTTAAGTGATAACATGATAAGAGCGAAGGCTCAAGGTGCGGCAAGTTTTCAAATTCCTGATATATTTGGCTTTGGTACAGCTTCCATAGGCTATGCTCAAAGTATCAACCTCGCAGGTGCTTTTTATGGATATATACCTGAAAGTATCACTGATATCGATAATGCCGATGCAAGTTTTGGTATAAGACGCGTAGATATGCAGGAACTTCCTTTAGCTTACGCCTTTCCTATACAAAATACACTTGGAAATTTTAATTTCGGTGCAAGCGTGAAATTTCTCAAACTTTCAAACGATCAAGTGCGAAGAAGCATAAGATCAAGCGATTCTTCAAGCGATATCCAAGATGATTTGAAAAATTTAGCTAAGGGAAGTAGTGCCAAAGATGATTATAATTTTGGCATAGACGCAGGCTTTACTTTTTCTCCTAAAAATTTTGAAAATTTCACTTTGGGCATAGTTGGAAAAAACCTCAATAATCCAAAATTTAAATTTTCGAATGGAAAACTTACCCTACACCCTCAAGCAAGAATGGGTTTAAGCTACACCTTTTCTGAACACTTTAGCATAGGCACTGATCTTGATCTAACAAAAAACGCTCTACTTTTACCAAATATCAAAAATATACCAAAACAATATAGCCAAAAATTAGGCTTTGGGGTAGAAGCAAGTGGAACTTATTTTAGTGCTAGGGCTGGTATAGCTGATGATTTGAAGCAAGATAGTGGGGCTATACTCTCTCTTGGCTTAGGCTTTGGTTTTTTAGATCTTAGTGCCTCAGTAGCAACCAAAACACAAGAAATTGAAAATACAAAATACCCTAGACACTTTAGTCTTCAACTTGGCGGAGGCTTTACATTTTAACTCATACAAGCAAATTTAACTTGCTTGTATCTTCCATGTTTTAATTTATCCTATCAAAAATTTTTATACATAGTTTAGTATAAATATCTCCTACTATATCCACTCTAAATCTTTCAAAAATGCTCAAAATTGAGAAATTTTACGGGATAAATTTCCTTGTTTATTTTTTTTTTTTTTGTATAATAAACTTTTAATTTTATTTTAAGGAGGAAAAATGTCAAAAATCAAGCTTTCTACGCTGGGCTTTCTTTCAAGTTTAAGCTTGGTATCTGCTCTTGAATTTAACGAGGTAGGACACAAAGCTTCGGGTATGGGAGGGGTTGGCGTTGCTATAAGAAGCAATCCCTATGCTATTTTTTATAATCCTGCTCTTAATGGCTTTAAACAAAAACGCGAAATATCCTATGGGATAAATATAGAAGCTCAACATAAAAATATCTTAAAAGCTACAGATAAAGACCGCTATGATCTTGGAAAAATTAACATTAGAACAAGAGATGAGATCAATGATCTTTTAAAAGATCATGTGTTAAGAGCAAAGGTTCAAGGAGCTTTAAGCTTTGAAATTCCAAATTTACTTGAAAATGGCACAGTTGCTATAGGGTATTTACACAGCGTGAATTTAAGTGGAGCTCTTGATGCTTATATACCTCCTATACTTATCGAAGGTGCAACTTTAAATATCGATGATATAAATGCTCAGCTTGGTTTAAGGCGTGTTGATATACAAGAGCTTCCTTTGTCTTATTCTACTCCTGTAGATATGGATTATGGGGATTTTAACTTTGGTATCAATGTTAAATTTATGAAGCTAAGCAATCTTCAAACAGTGAGACAATTTAAAAGCACAGATGGATCAAGTGGGATCACAGATGATTTGCAAGATCTAATTACAGGTAGTGGAGCGAAGCAAAAATCTAAATTTAGTCTTGATGCTGGGCTTAGCTTTGTCCCTAAAAAATATGAAAATTGGACCTTTGGTTTAGTGCTGAAAAATATCAATTCTCCTAAATTTGACTTTGGCAATGGTAAGCTTACCATGCAAAGACAGGCAAGAGCAGGTGCAAGCTATATGTTTAGCGAAAAATTTGTAGCTGGAGTTGATCTTGACCTTACTAAGAATGCTATTTTACGCCCAAGTATGAAAAATATGCCTAAGCAATACAGCAGAAAGCTTGGTGTAGGCGTAGAAGCAATGGGCGATATTTTTAGTGCTAGATTTGGTTTTTCTGGTGATTTAGAACAAGATACAGGTTCTATAATCTCCTTTGGTTTGGGTTTTGGATACCTAGATCTTAGTGCCTCAGTGGGAACACAAGGAGAAAGCATAGAAGGAACAAGTATACCGAGGTATTTTAACTTCCAGCTTGGAGGGCATGTCAATTTCTAAGTTCATATTATTAAAGCAAGTATATTTTATATATTTGCTTTAAAATTATAAATCTTTTATTCTGTCAATATCCCTTATAATCAACAAAAAAGCCACCTTAAATCAAAAATATTGTTTTTTAAGAGGAAATGGTAATTTTTTATTTAAAAAGGAATTTAAAACGGCATTTTGAGCTTTTGTAGTTTAAGATCTAGCAAGTCGTTAAACTTGCTAGCATATTTATAGACCAACGGCGTTTAGGGTTTGGTATTTGTTCATATAAATTTGAGCTTCTATCTTTCTCATCGTATCAAGAGCAACTTGAACCACGATAAGAACGGAAGTTCCTCCAAAGTAAAAAGGAACGCCCATAAGCTTAACCAAAAGCCAAGGAAGGGTGGTTACAAGTCCAAGATAAATAGAACCTGATAGTGTAAGGCGAGAAGCAACTTCGTTAAGATAAGCTGCTGTTCCCTCGCCCGGACGGATTCCCGGTATAAAACCGCCTTGCTTTTTTAAATTTTCTGAAATGTCCTTAGCATTAAAGACTATAGAAGCATAAAAATAAGCAAAGAAAATCACAAACAAGAAAGTCAAAACATGAAAAAATGTTCCGTTTGGATTTAAAACATCGTTGATCATCAAGACATATTCATTTGTGCTTGCTTGCAAAAGGGTGCTTGGAAACATCAAAATCGCACTTGCAAAGATAGGTGGGATAACCCCACTTAAATTTACCTTGATAGGAATGTAGTTCATAATGCGTTTGTTTTGATTTTGCATAACTACCTTGCGTGAGTAAGAAATAGGAATGCGTCTTTCCCCAAGCTCAACAAAGATAATCGCAAGTATAGTTGCTACTATGATCACTAAAATCGCCACAGCAACAAGGAAATTCATTTCACCTGAGTTGATAAGATCAACAGTTCCGCCTATGGCTGATGGTATAGATGAAACGATACCTGCAAAGATAATCAAAGAAATACCATTGCCCACGCCCTTTTGAGTGATCTGCTCTCCAAGCCACATCAAAAGCATAGTGCCAGCTAGCATAGAAAGAGCTGATAAAGCGATGAAAACATTAAGATCATCAATCATAATGGCATTTTGTCCAGCTGAGCCTTTTAGACCCTGAAGACCGATAGAAACACCTATACTTTGAACTAGGGTTATGGCTATAGTAGCATAGCGTATGATTTGCATATATTTTTGCATACCATCGCGTTCTTTTTTCATCTTGCCTATATTTGGAAAAGTTGCAGCCAAAAGCTCCATGATGATAGAAGCCGTGATATAAGGCATAATACCTAGCGATATGATAGAAAAGCGTTCAGCTGCTCCTCCGCTAAACATGTTAAAAAGTCCTAGGGCATTGTTTTCATTTCTTGCAAAAAACTCTGCGATAACGGCTGAATTTACGCCCGGAACCGGCACATAAGCTAAAATCCTATAAGCAAAAAGCAAGGCTAAAGTGATGAGGATTTTATTTGTTAAACTTTTGTTCATTCTTTACTTCCGCTTACGCTGATCTTTTCATCTTTGATTTTGCTTGCAAGATTTCTTGCTGAAACGCCGATAAGTTTGATTTTTTCAACAGATTTTGCAAATTTATGCACGGATTTAATGCTTTCAAAAGTGATTTCACTTAAATCCTTAATCGCTGTGATCTTTTCAACATTGATCACATAAGGCTTTTTAAATTTACTTGTAAAGCCCACTTTTGGCAAGCGTCTTTGAAGAGGTTGTTGTCCGCCCTCAAAGCCTCTTTTTTCATTATAACCCTTTCTTGCGGTTTGTCCTTTGCCTCCCTTTGTAGAGGTCTTTCCCATACCGCTTCCTTGTCCGCGACCTATTCTTTTAGTTCTATGAGTTGAACCTGCTGCTTTTTGTAAATTCATCTTTTATCCTTTTAACATAGAAAGAGCCTTGATCGTGGCACGCACAACATTGGCTGAATTATTTGAGCCTAGGGACTTAGTTAAGATATCTTTTATACCTGCAAGTTCCATGATAGGACGAGCTGAACCGCCTGCGATAACGCCTGTTCCCTCGCTTGCTGGCTTTAATAAAATACGGCTTGCATTGTATTTAACTTCAACATCGTGAGCTATGGTTGAACCTTTGGTTTTGACCTCAACGAGATTTTTAAAGCCATCTTCAACAGCCTTACGGATAGCATCTGGAACTTCCTTTGCCTTTCCATAGCCTACGCCAACAAGACCTTTTTTGTTTCCTATAACCACAAGGGCTGTAAAACGAAAGCGACGACCACCCTTAACAACCTTAGTAACCCTACCTATATCAACGATAACTTCTTCAAATTCTTCTTTGTTGTATTTTAGCATTTATCTTCCTTTATAGCTTTATGCCGTTTTCTCTTAGGGCATTTGCAAGTTCAGCGATAACGCCGTGATACAAATAGCCATTTCTATCAAAAACGCCCTCTTCGATTTTTTGGGATTTGAGTATTGAAGCAAATTCAGTAGCGATTTTTTTAGCTCCCTCTTTGTTTGCTTTTACTCCAAGCTTTTTGCCGTCAATACTTGCCAAAGTAACAGCCTTAACATCGTCTATGGCTTGTATATAAAGGGTTCTTGTTGATTTAAATACAGAAATTCTTGGCAAAGCCTGAGTGCCTGAAATTTTTGCTCTGATTCTTTTTTTTCTTTTGATTCTAAGATTTAGTTTTCTTTTTAATACATTTGCTCTCATTGCCTATCCTTACTTCTTAGATGTTTTACCGGCTTTGCGGATAATGCGTTCATCAGAGTATTTAACACCCTTGCCCTTATAAGGCTCTGGTGGTCTGAATTCTCTAATTTGAGCAGCAACTTGACCTACAACTTGTTTATCACTTCCTTTGATGATGACATTGTTTTTATCAACGCTGATTTCAATACCCTCAGGAATTTCAAAGTTAATAGGGTGAGAAAAACCTAAAGAAAGCTCTAAAACTTTGCCTTTCATCGCGGCTTTATAACCTACACCATTGATTTCTAAAGTTTTAGAAAAACCTTCAGTTAAGCCTATGACTACATTATTTGCCAAGGCTCTATAAGTTCCCCAGTAAGCTCTACTTTGTCTATCATCTGCTTTTGGGGCAAAAATGATTTGATTATCTTTAAGCTCAACCTTTACATTTGCTTTTGTATCAAGCTCTTTGCTTAAATTTCCTTTTTTAAACTTAAGGATATTACCCTCAAGTTTTACCTCCACGCCATTTGGAATAGCTATGGGTTGTTTTCCTATACGAGACATATTTTTTTCCTTTTACTTGTCTAAGACCTAAGTCAAATGCCGTAAAAATTTAGAAATTTTCACCAAATGGTGCATAAAATTTCGCCGCCAACTCCCATTTTATAAGCTTCATCATTTGGCAAAACGCCCTTACTTGTGCTTACTACTATGGTTCCATATCCATTTTTAAAGCTCTTTATCTCATCTTTTCCTTTATAAACACGACGACCCGGCTTAGAAATGCGTTTAAGCTCACTAATAGCACTAAGTCCTCTTTCATCGTATTTTAAAACAACATTGATAAATTTCTTTTTATTTTCTTCCATAACATCAAAGCTTTCTATATAGCCTTTGTCTTGAAAGATTTTTACAAGAGCTTCAACAACCTTTGAGTGCAAAAGCTTAGTATTTTCTAGCCTTCTCATTCCTGCATTTCTTATACGAGTAAGCGAATCTGAAATAATATCGTTAATCATCTTTTCTCCTACCAACTAGCTTTCTTAAGACCCGGTATCAAGCCTTCATTTGCCATTTTTCTAAGGCAAACTCTACAAATCCCAAAATCTCTATAAACTGAATGCGGACGACCGCAAATTTGACATCTAGTATAGCCTCTAACCTTAAATTTAGGTTTTCTTGCTGCCTTTGCTATCATCGACTTTTTAGCCATTTTGTCTTCCTTTTGCAAATGGTAAGCCTAAAAACTCAAGCAATTTAAAGGCTTCTTTATCATTTTGCGCACTTGTAACTATAGAAATATTCATACCATGTGTGCGTAAAATTTTATCATATTCTACCTCTGGGAACATCAACTGCTCATCAAGCCCAAAATTATAATTCCCTCTTCCATCAAAACCATCTCTACTCAAACCCCTAAAGTCTTTTACTCTTGGAAGAGCGATAGAAATCAATTTATCTAAAAAAGCAAACATATTTTCCTTTCTCAAAGTAACCATAACGCCTACAGGAAAACCCTCTCTAACCTTGAAGCTTGCCACCGATTTTTTAGCCTTTGTGATCACAGCCTTTTGACCTGCGATCAAAGAGATAGTATCAGCAACATTTTGTAAAACTTTTTGATCTTTTGCAAGCTCTCCTGCTCCCACGCTGATAACGATTTTTTCAAGAGCTGGCACTAGCATAGGATTTTTTATATCGAATTCTTTAACCAAAGCAGGTTTAATGCTTTGAGCATACTTTTCTTTAAGTCTATTCATAAACTATTCTCCTAGCTTAGCTACATTTGAAATATCCATAGGCATTTCTTTATTAACAAAACCACCATTTGGAATCTTATCACTTGGCTTAACGGCTTTTTTAGCTATCTTGCAACCCTCAACAACAACTTGTCTTTTTTTAGGATATACAGCTAAAATTTTACCGGTTTTACCCTTATCATCTCCTGCGATTATCTTTACCATATCGCCCTTTTTTACCTTAAATTTCATTATAAAACCTCCGGTGCAAGTGAGACTATTTTCATGAAATTTGCATATCTAACTTCTCTTCCAACAGGTCCAAAGATACGCGTTCCAATAGGCTCTCTTTTATTATCCAAAATCACAGCTGCATTTTCATCAAAGCGGATTAAAGAGCCGTTATCTCTATGCACTTCTTTTTTAGTACGAACGATCACAGCCTTAACCACCTGTCCCTTTTTAACCTTACCATTTGGTAAAGCCTTTTTAACAGAAGCTACTATGACATCTCCAAGAGTGGCGTATCTCCTTTTTGAGCCACCTAAAACCTTAATACACATAAGCTCTTTAGCTCCACTATTATCAGCTACGGCTAATCTTGTAAAACTTTGTATCATTACTCAACTCCTCTTAAAACTATGCTTTTAAGACGAAAAGCCTTCCTTTTTGAAAGAGGTCTGCATTCTAATGCAACGATAGTATCTCCTATTTTAACCTCATTTTTTTCATCATGAACAAGATATTTTTTAAATCTTTTAACTATCTTTCTATATCTTGGATGCACAACTTTTCTTTCGACTAAAATGCTAATAGTCTTATCTCCACTTTTTTGTACAACAATACCTTGAATTTCTCTTTTAAATGCCATTGCTTATCCTTAAAGTGCTAAGAGCTGTATTAATCCTTGCAATATCTTTGCGAATTTGACCAACTTCTTTAGGATTTGTAAGCTGCATAGTTTTTAGCTCTTGCTTCTTACGAAATAAAAGCAACTTTTGTTCTTTTAGCATACTTTTAAGCTCACCTTCATTTTTGTCTTTAATCTCAGTATATTTCATTTTGACTCTCTCTTGTAATAAATTTAGTCTTAAAAGGAAGCTTGTGCATAGCCAAAGTTAAAGCTTCTCTTGCCATTTCCTCACTTACTCCAGCCATTTCATAGATGATGCGACCTGGCTTTATATTCATAACCCATTCCTCAACACCGGCTTTACCCTTACCCATACGCACTTGTAAAGGTTTTTTAGTAAGTGGTTTATCAGGAAAGACCCTTATCCAAGTCTTACCCTGTCTTTTCACAAAGCGAGTTAGGGCTATACGAGCTGCTTCAATTTGCCTTGAATTTATACGCCCTGCTTCAGTTGCCTTTAATGCAAAATCCCCAAAGGTAAATTCTGTCCCTCTGCAAGCATAACCTCTGTTGCGCCCCTTCATCATTTTTTTATATTTTGTTCTTTTTGGTAGTAACATTATTTACTCCTTCTCGTGCGTCTTGGCTTTTTCTCGGCTACTTCTTCACTTTTTTCAGCTTGAACACCCTTTTGCAAGATTTCTCCTTTGAAGATCCAAACCTTAACGCCTATATTTCCATAAGTTGTTCTTGCTTCAGCAAAGCCATAATCAATCTTAGCTCTTAGAGTATGCAAAGGCACACGACCTTCTAAATACCACTCAGTCCTAGCCATTTCAGCCCCACCTAAACGACCTGAAACACAAACTTTTATACCCTTAGCACCGGCTTTTTGAGCAGCTTGAATCACTTTTTTCATGGCTCTTCTAAAAGCTATTCTTCGCTCTAATTGAGTAGCTACACTTTCAGCTGCAAGCTGAGCTGAAGCTCCTGCTTTTCGTTCTTCTTTGATATTTATACCCACATCTTTACCGATAAGATCTTGCAACTCTTTTCTTAGCACATCAACATCGCTTCCTTTTTTACCGATGATGATCCCCGGTCTTGCAGCAACAACAGTTACACGAAGCTTCTTTGCTGTTCTTTCTATAAGAATTTGAGAAATACCTGCATAATAAAGCTTTCTTTTCAAAAGAGCGCGTATCTTATAGTCTTCGCCAATATTTTCAACCAAATTTGCCTTAGTAGGAAACCATCTTGACTCCCAATTTCTATTTATTCCTAGCCTTAAGCCTATTGGATTTACCTTTTGTCCCATTTATTCTTCCTTTTTCGCTTTAGCTTCTTTAGTGGCTGTTTTTTTAGCCAAAGCTTTTTTTGGTGCTTTAGTTGCTACTTTTGTCTCAGCCTTAGCCTCGTTTTTACTTACTTCTACTAAGATATGAGCTGTTGGTTTTCTAATCCTACTTGCACTTCCTCTTGCACGAGGTCTAAATCTTTTTAAAACAGAGCCAGCATCAACACGGCAAGAACTAACAATGACCTCATTTGCTTCAAAGCCCCCATTTGCTACCGCACTAGAAATTGCATTTGCTATGTATTTTGCACCCTTATTTGGCATAAAGCTTAAACTTGCCATTGCAAGCTCAGCATTCATTCCTTGCACCTGCCTTGCTATTAATCTTGCCTTAGTAGGAGATAGTCTAATGTGTTTTATCAATGCCTTACTCATTTTACCCCTCCTTACTTACCAATTTTCTTTTGCACTGAGCCTTTGTGGCCCTTAAAAGTGCGAGTTGGAGCAAATTCTCCTAATTTATAGCCTATGTGATTTTCAGTGATATATACAGGGATAAAGCTTTTTCCATTGTGTACATTAAAGGTAAGCCCTATCATATCAGGGATTATGGTGCTTCTTCTTGACCAAGTCTTTATAGGCTTATTATCATTTGCCTTTTTGGCTGCTAGAACCTTTTTCATCACATGATCATCGACAAAGGGACCTTTTTTTAATGATCTAGCCATTTTATTTTCCTTTTCTTCTTGAAATTATAAGCTTATCGCTTGCCTTTTTGCGGCGTGTTTTTGCACCCTTGGTTGGTTTGCCCCAAGGAGTTACAGGATGGCGACCTGAGTTTTTCTTACCCTCTCCACCACCATGAGGGTGATCAACAGGGTTCATAGCAGAACCTCTTGTTTGAGGGCGAATTCCTCTGTGGCGGTTGCGTCCAGCCTTTCCTATAGTGATATTTGAATACTCCTCATTTCCAACCTCGCCAATACTAGCCATGCACTCAGCTAAAATTTGCCTCATCTCCCCACTTGCAAGTCTTAAGATAACATATTTTTCTTCTTTTCCCATAAGCTGGGCATAAGCTCCTGCTGAACGAATCATTTGTCCGCCCTTGCCCGGCTTTAGCTCAACATTATGAACTATGGTTCCAACAGGGATATTTTTAAGCTTCATCGCATTAGCTGGCTTTATATCAAGACCGCTTTCAGCTGCACAAACTATGTCACCTAGCTTTAAACCCTTTGGCTGAAGTATGTATCTTTTTTCTCCGTCCTTATAAGCAATCAAGGCTATGCGGCAATTTCTATAAGGATCATATTCTATTGCTTCGACCCTGCCTTCTATGCCAAATTTACGCCTTTTAAAATCAATAATGCGGTAAAGTTTTTTCGCCCCGCCTTGCTTATGGCGTGAGGTTATGCGTCCGTAGCTATTGCGTCCTGCGTGAGAGGGAAGCTTTTTAAGTAAGCTTCTTACGCTTGGCTTTGCAGTGATATCCTCACTACTTAGCCCACTCATATATCTTCTACTTGGTGTGTATGCCTTATAAGTTTTAATTGCCATCTTATGCTCCTACGCTTTCTAAGCTTGTGCCCTCAGGTAGCTTGACATAAAATTTCTTATAATCAGCCCTTGAGCCTATTTTTCCTCTAAATCTTTTTACTTTGCCACTCATTCTAACTGAGTTGATCTTTAAAGGAGAAATGCCAAAATACTCTTTTAACAAGCTTTTTAGCCCATTTTTGCCAAGCCTTGTGGAAGTTTGAATGACAACCACATTTTTTTCTTGTAAATTTAAGCTTTTTTCCGTGTAAAGTATGCTTTTTATATCTGTTAAATCTGCCATCTTAAGCCTCTTTTATTAAATTTTTAAAAGCACTTTTTTCTATAAGCACTGCATTATATACAGCAAGTAAGTAAGCATTGACCTCGCTTATATCAACCAAATAACAATTTACTAAATTCCTGCATGCTAAAAAGCTCTTTTCATCAAGCAAGGATTTTACTATAAGTATATCTTTAAAGCCAAGCTTTTTAATTATACTTGCAGCATCTTTGCTCTTGCCACTTGGGATTTCAAAATTTTCAACCACGAGTAAAGCCCCCTTATCTGCCTTATCAGCCAAGGCTCTTTCAAGGGCTAGCCTTTTTTGCTTTTTGTTGATCTTTTGAAAATAGTTTTTAGTATTCCTAGGACCAAAGGCTACGCCTCCTCCTACCCAGACATTAGTCCTAGTAGAACCTGCTCTAGCTCCACCACGACCCTTTTGTCTCCAAGGCTTTTTGCCCCCACCGCTAACCTCGCTTCTATTTTTAGTATGAGCTGTATTGGCTCTAATGCTAGCCAAATAAGCCTTAGCATATAAATAAAGATTGTGAGGATTTATCTTAGCATAAGCTTCTGGTAGGGCTAAATTTTCACTTGTTTTTTCATAATTTTCATTTAAAATCAAGGCCTTCATTTTACTATCCTTATCTTACCTAAGCTTCCATTATATCCTGGCACAGCACCCTTTAAAACAAGGATCTTATTTTCCTCATCAAAGGAGATTAACTCGTTTTTAACTGTGATTTTAACATTACCATAATGTCCTGCCATCTTCATACCCGGCTGAACCCTACCTGGCCACTCTCTATTTCCAATAGAGCCATGTCTTCTGTGAAATCTTGAGCCATGACTTGCAGGACCTCCTGAAAAGCCGTGTCTTTTAATGACCCCGCTATAGCCCCTACCCTTAGAATTAAAGCTTACCTTTAGAATCTTTGCTTCTTTTAAGGGGCTTTCGTCTAAATCGCCTGCTTCTGTGTTTTTAACCTCTAAGCTAGCAAAGCGGTTAAATTCAGCCGAGAGCTTGTATTTTTTTTGCTGACCCAAGATAGCCTTATTTTTTTTCTTGCCCCTAGCATAAGAGATTAAGCCCTTGCCCTCTTTTACTTCGCAGACCTTAGCACTGATTAATTTAAGCAAGCTTACGGCTATGCTTGGATTAGAAACCGTTCTGCTCATGCCGATTTTTTCAACTAAATATTCCATCTTTTTTCCTTTATTTGCCCATAGCTCTTACTTCTACATTGACCTCAGGAGCTAGATCAAGCTTGGTTAAAGAATCAACAGTATCAGGAGTGGCTGAGACTATGTCAAGCATCCTTGCGTGTATCCTCATTTCAAATTGCTCTCTTGAATCCTTGTTGATATGAGGAGATTTTAATACTGTGTATCTTTTAATCTTCGTTGGCATAGGAACAGGTCCTCTTATATCAGCACCAGTTCTTTTCACAGCTGCTACTATGGCTGCTACTGTTCTATCTAAAACTCTGTGATCATAAGCCTTAAGCTTAAGTCTTATCCTTTCCATAAATTTTCCTTTAAAAGAACTCGTTAGCCCTAAGGCTAAACTTAAAAAGTGTGATTGTATAATAAAGCATGAAAAAAAGTCAAGAGTATTTCTTAAATTTTTACTATTTTATTCCTTTATAAAAGGAAAATAATCACAAAAATTAAAAATTTATATATTAAAAAATAAAGAATTCATAAGTCTATGTATTAGGCTTTTATTCTGACATTTTTAACAAAAATTTTAAATTTAAATTGAGTTAAATATATGAAGATAAAAATTAAATTAAACTTTTTAAAAATTCCTCTTTCATATCATGCTTTGAGATAAAATCAAATTCTTTTTGTAAAAATGTAAATTTCAAACGATTTGAATGCAAACAAAGCCTTGAAGCTCCTGTAAATTTTATGCGTTCTAAAGGACTTAATTTTTCATCTAAAATGCTTTCTATTTGCTCTTTTGTTAGTCCATACAAAGGATCGCCCAAAATTTTATGTCCCACATGAAACAAATGCAAGCGAATTTGGTGCTGTCTTCCTGTAAGTGGCTTACAAAGCACCAAGCTTGCGTTAAAATCTTGCCAAAACTCTATAGTCTCAAATTCCGTGATCGCTTCCTTACCTTGCTTACAAATTTGCATTCTTGTTTTAACATCATCGTAATTTTTCGAAAGCTCAAGGGCTTGATCTACCTCAAATTTAGTAGGAAGCTTGCCACTTGCAAGGGCTAGATATTCTTTTTGAATTTGCTTTTTTTCAAACATTTCTTTTAAGATGATTTGAGTTTTTTTATTTTTAGCAACGAGAATAAGCCCACTCGTTTCTTTATCTAGCCTGTGTGCTATGCAAGCATTTTTCCCCCACAAAGCCCAAATTTCATCACAAAGGCTGTATTTGCAATGCCTGCCATTAGGGTGGCTCAAAACCCCACTTGGTTTTTCAAGCACGGCAAATTCATCATTTTCAAAGACTATTTCAACGCCTTTTGGCTCATTTTCATAAACGATAAGCTCAACCAAACCTTGTAAAATTTCATTTTTTTTGCTAACGATTTGTCCCTCGCAAAAAAGCCTTTTTTTATCGATCAGTTTTTGAGCCTCATTTATAGAAATTTTTAAGTTTTCCATAAGCACTTGAAAAGCCTTTTTTCCATTATTTTCAATATGAGACAATTTTATTTTTCTATAAGCCAAATTTAACTCTTGTTTTAGAAATTTTTAGATAAAATCTCAATTCTTTTTTTAAAATTATAACTAAAAAAGGTTTTGAATTTATGGTCGAACGATACAGCAGAAACGAAATGGCTAGTAAATGGGACTTAAAAGCAAAATACAATGCTTGGTTAAAGGTAGAGCTAGCTGCTGTTAAGGCATGGAATAAACTAGGTTTGATTAGTAAGGAAGATTGTAATAAAATTTTAAAAAATGCCAAATTTGACATCGCAAGGATCGATGAGATCGAAAAAACAACAAAGCACGATGTCATAGCCTTTTTAACAAGCGTGAGTGAGAATTTAGGCGAGGAAAGCAGGTTTTTGCATTATGGTATGACAAGCTCTGATTGCATTGACACAGCTGTTGCCTTGCAGGTTAAAGAAAGTTTGGAGCTTATCTTACAAGATTTGCAAAATTTGCTCGAAGCTATCAAAAAAAGGGCTTTGGAGCATAAATTTACCCTTATGGTGGGCAGAAGTCATGGAATTCATGGCGAGCCTATAACCTTTGGGCTTGTTTTGGCTATTTGGTATGATGAGCTTTTACATGCCAAAGAGCTTTTAGAGCATGCAAAGGAAGTGATAAGTTATGGTAAAATCAGCGGTGCAATGGGAAATTTCGCCCACACTCCACTTGAGCTTGAAGAAGAAATTTGCAAGGATTTGGGCTTAAAAGCTGCTCCTATTTCAAATCAAATCATTCAAAGAGATCGCTACGCACAAGTGATTTCAGCTCTTGGCGTAATGGCTGCAAGCTGCGAGAAAATCGCCGTTTTCATAAGGCATTTTCAACGCACCGAAGTTTATGAGGCTGAGGAGTATTTTTCGGCTGGACAAAAAGGAAGCTCGGCCATGCCACATAAAAGAAATCCTGTTTTAAGCGAAAACATAACAGGACTTTGCAGAATGATCCGCTCTTTTGTAACGCCAGCTTTGGAAAATGTGGCTTTGTGGCATGAAAGAGATATCAGCCATTCAAGTGTGGAAAGATTTATCTTGCCAGATAGTTTTGTAACGAGCGATTTTATGCTTGTGCGTCTTACAAATTTGATAGAAAAATTACTTGTTTATCCTGAAAATATGATAAAAAATCTTAACCTCACAGGGGGTTTAGTTTTTTCTCAGCGTGTGCTTTTGGAGCTTCCTTTAAAGGGTATTAGTCGCGAAGATGCTTACAAGATCGTTCAACGCAATGCTATGAAGGTTTGGCAGGATTTGGGCGAGGGTAAAAAGGCTATAAATGAACAAGGAGAAAGCCTATTTTTGCTCGCACTTTTAAATGATGAGGATTTGAAAAAGAATTTAGGCGAGGAGGACATTAGAGCTTGCTTTGATTATGCTTATTATACCAAAAATATTGATGCGATTTTTGAGAGAGTATTTAAATAAATTTTGAAAAGGTAGATTGATGAAAGTTATTAAAAGAAATGGACGCATTGAAGAGCTTAATATTTCAAAGATTAAAAAATGCACAGGAGATGCGGTTAAGGGCTTAGACGGCGTTAATGTGAGCGAGTTAGAACTTGATGCAAAAATTCAGTTTCGAGATGGGATTTCTACAAGCGAAATTCAAAAAACCCTTATAAAAACAGCTGTTGATAAGATAGACATTGACTGTCCAAACTGGAGCTTTGTAGCAGCTAGACTTTTTTTATTTGATCTTTATAAAAAAGTCAATGGAATGAACCGCTATAATCATTTGCGTGATTATTTTGAAAAAGGTGAAAAAGAGGGTAGAATTTTACTTGGACTTAAGGAAAAATACGATCTTGATGATCTAAACGCTTATATAAAACCTGAAAGAGACCTACAATTTACCTATCTTGGGATTAAAACTCTTTATGATAGATATCTCATAAAAGATTCAAAAGCAGAACCCATAGAACTACCTCAACAAATGTTTATGGCTATTGCAATGTTTTTAGCTCAAAATGAATTTAATCCTCAAGAATGGGCAAAGAAATTTTACGATCTCATTTCTAAATTTGAGGTCATGCTAGCAACTCCAACACTTTCAAACGCAAGAACTACGCGTCATCAGCTTTCATCATGCTATATCGGTAGCACTCCTGATAACATAGAGGGTATTTTTGATTCTTATAAAGAAATGGCTTTGCTTTCTAAATTTGGTGGAGGTATTGGCTGGGACTGGTCTAAGGTGCGTGCTATGGGTGGAAGCATTGACGGACACAAAAACGCAGCTGGTGGTATTATCCCCTTTCTTAAGATCACAAATGATATCGCTGTGGCTGTAGATCAACTTGGCACAAGAAAGGGTGCGATCGCTGTTTATATCGAAACTTGGCATATGGATATAGGCGATTTTATTGATTTGCGTAAAAACTCAGGCGAGGAAAGAAGAAGGGCTCATGAGCTTTTTCCAGCCTTATGGGTAAATGACTTGTTTATAAAAAGAGTCAAAGAAAATGATAAATGGACGCTTTTTGATCCTGCTGATACTCCTGATCTTTGCGAGCTTTATGGAGAAGCCTTTGAAAAAAAATATGAAGAATACGAAAGAAATGAAAATATTGCAAAAGAAATAGTCGAAGCCAAAGAGCTTTGGAAAAAAATCTTACTCAACTATTTTGAAACCGGTCTTCCGTTTTTATGCTTTAAAGATAATGCAAATAAAGCTAATCCAAATGCACATAAGGGCATTATTAGAAGTTCAAATTTATGCACGGAAATTTTCCAAAATACAGATCCAAATTATTATCAAATCAAAGTTCTTTTCGATGATAAAACCGAACTTCATTTTGATGAAAATGAAGAAGTTACCATAGATGGTGGCTATAAAAAACTTGCAAAAAAAATCAGTACACTAGATAGTATAAATGGCAAAAAAGTTTATATAGTGGAAAAATACAAAAACGACGGCAAAACAGCAGTTTGCAACCTCGCAAGCATAAATTTAAGTAAGATTAACACTAAAGAAGATATTGCAAGGGTTGTGCCAACTGCTATAAGAATGCTTGATAATGTGATTGATTTAAATTTCTATCCTCATGTCAAAGTTAAAAATACAAATCTTAAATCTCGTTCTATAGGGCTTGGTGTTATGGGTGAAGCACAAATGCTTGCTGAAGCTCATATTCACTGGGGAAGTGAAGAACACTTTGAAAAGATAGACAAGATCATGGAGCATATCAGTTTTGAAGTGATTAACGCAAGCTCAAATTTAGCACTTGAAAAGGGTTCTTATCCTGATTTTAAGGGTTCAAATTGGAGCAAGGGTATCTTTCCTATCGATGTAGCCAATGAAAAGGCTAAGGCACTTACCTTAAGAGACGGACTTTTTGGACAAAGTGAGTGCGACTGGGATAGGCTTCGTGAAAAGGTTAAACGAGATGGTATGAGAAATGGCTATTTGATGGCTATAGCACCAACTTCTTCTATATCTATACTTGTAGGTACTACACAGACAATAGAGCCTATTTATAAACGCAAATGGTTTGAGCAAAATTTAAGTGGAATGATCCCTGTTGTTGTGCCGAATTTAACCCTTGATAACTGGAATTTTTATACCTCAGCTTATGAAATCGATCAAAGAGTTCTCATTAAAGCTGCTGCTGTTCGTGGAAAATGGATTGATCAAGGACAAAGTTTAAATATCTTCTTGTCTCTTGATAAGGCAAGCGGAGGCTACCTCAATGAAATTTATCAACTTGCACATGAGCTTGGTTTAAAATCAACTTATTATCTAAGAAGCGAAAGTCCTGATAGCGAAAAAGTAAGCGTTGCTGATCGTAGCGTAGAATGCGAAGGTTGTCAGTAAAACAAATTAAACCTTTGAAGAGACTTTATGAAAGTCTCTTCGTTTTAAATTTATAAAAATGAGTATTTTAAGAATTATAAGCTTTTTTATCTAAAAGCTTTAAATTTTTTGCTGTACAAAGTGCTGAGGTCATCGCACCTGAAACATTGCTTGCTGTTCTTGCCATATCAATAATAGGATCAATAGCTAGGATAAGACTAAGCATAACAAAATTATCCCCAAAGCCAATCCCTGCTAACATAATAGAAGCTGCCATTGTAGCACTTCCCGGAACTCCTGCTATACCCAAAGAGCCTATCACAGCCACCAAAACAATCATTAAAGCAAAAGTAAAATCAATAGGAGTATGCGTTGCAAAAGCCACAAAAACCGCTGCCATAGCAGGAAAATATCCTGCACAACCATTAAGCCCTGTAGTTGTCCCTATGGAAGCTACAAAATTTGCTACTGCAGAGCTTACGCCAAGTTTATTTTGTAAGGTTGAAATAGTCATAGGCAAAGTGCCTAAAGATGAACGGGAACTAAAAGCAAAAAGCCATACAGGAAAAGCTTTTTTCATATATTTCATAGGATTTAAGCCCTGAGAAGCTAGAAGTAAAAAATGCACCCCAAACATAATAAACATAGCCACATAGGTAAGGATTATAAAAAGTCCGGCTGTTCTAATAGCCTCAAAACCATTTCTTAATAAAACATTTGCCATCATACAAACTACAGCATAAGGCATAAATTTAATCACTAAAGCCGTCATGCTCATCATCAAACCATAAAAACTAAAAACAAAACCCTCAAAGCTCTTAAAAGCTCCTTCATACTCTTCTTTCTTTGAAATTCTTTTTGCACAAATTCCAACAAAAAAGGCAAAAATAACGATAGCAATGACATTTTCTTTATTTGTAGCTTGTATGATATTACTCGGAATAAGACCAAGTATAATACTAGAAAAGGTTTGAATTTCTCGAATTTGTCTTGTACCCTCTTGTATAGCAAAGCTTTCTCCCAAATTAAAGCTATAAGCCAAAATAACACCCAAAATAGCAGCAATAGCCGTACTAAAAAGTATCCAAAACAATCCTACACCAAGCAAAGAAGAAATCTTTATATTTTTATCTATCTCTATGATCACCTTAACAATACAAACACTGATCAAAGGGATAACAAGCATTTTTATAAAAGCAACAAAAACGGAGCTAAAAAATCCAAACCAATGCTTTGCCTCATCATACCAAAGCACACCAATGTTATTTATAGCTATGTATTGTAAAACAAAGCCAAAAACTAAACCAACAACTAAAGCAAAAAGCATACGAAAGCTAAAGCCCACCTTAAAATCACCCATTTTTTTAAGCACATAAAATATCGCAAATAAAATGACCAATATAACGATGCTCTCAAACTGAGAAAGCATTAAAAAATGCTGAAAAAAGTCCTTATTCATAAAATAATCCTCTCAAAAATCATAAAATTTTGAAAAATTATAACAAAATTTGCCTTATTTTTTATTTATATAAATAAAATCTTAAGTTAAATTATTTTTTAAGCAAAGCTATTATAAAATAAAGCCCTCTAAATTTAATAAATCCTTAAGATTTAAACGCCATTCAAGAAAGGTAAATATGAACAAACAAATCAAAGAACTTACCTTTAGAGGCATGTTTTTAGGGGCTATTTTAACTCTTATATTTACTGCTTCTAATGTGTATTTAGGCTTAAAAGTAGGGCTTACTTTTTCAAGTTCTATTCCAGCTGTAGTTATCGCTGTAGCCGTGTTTAGTCTTTTTAAAAGCTCAAATATACTTGAAAACAATATGGTTCAAACTCAAGTTTCAGCAGCTGGAACACTATCTGCCGTTATTTTTGTCTTGCCCGGACTCTTTATAGTAGGGTATTGGAATGATTTTAATCTTTGGCAAACCTTTATGTTATGTTTTTGTGGAGGTGTTTTAGGTGTTCTTTTTACCATACCCTTAAGAAAGGCTATGGTTGTAGAAAGTAAGCTTGCTTATCCTGAGGGCATAGCTGCGGCTGAAATTTTAAAAGCTGTTGATAAAGAAAAAGACATGGAAAAAGGTTCAAGAGCTGGACTTAAAGAAATTTCTTTAGGGGCATTAATCGCTGGCTTAGTTAGTCTTTGTTCGAATGGCTTTAAACTTTTAGTTGGAGAAAGTGCGGTAGCTTTTATGGCTTCAAAAATGGCATTTTGCTTTTCTATGGGGTATTCTTTAGCTCTTTTAGGAGCTGGATATCTTATCGGCTTACTTGCAAGTGTGGCTCTTTTTATAGGAATTTTTCTTGCTTGGGGAATTTTAGTGCCTTATTTTTCTGCTCAAAGTGTTTTTACGGACGGAAGTTTAAGTGATTTTGCTTTTGGTATTTGGAAAGATAAGGTAAGACTCATCGGCACAGGCATAATCGCAACGGCTGCACTTTGGACTCTCTTTGAACTAAGCAAAAGTGTTTTTGAGGGATTGAAAGCAACCTTTAAGCGTGTAAATTTAAGTGAAGAGCAAACAAATGACTTAAAAAATAAAGATCTTTCTTTCAAAACCATAGTCATTTTTTTCGTACTTATGGTACTTGGACTTTTTGTAAGTTTTTATAGCTTTGTAAATGAAATGGAGCTTTCATTTGGTCTTTGTCTTTTATTTTCTAGCGTTGGAGTTTTGATAGCTGTTTTAATTGGCTTTTTCGTTGCAGCAACTTGTGGATATATGGCAGGACTTGTCGGTTCTTCATCAAGTCCAATTTCAGGCATAGGGATTATAGGGGTGATCGTCTCTTCCTTTGTGGTTTTACTTTTGATTGTGTCTGCAAATTTAAGTAATGATCCTTTGATGATCAAATTTGCTATTGCCCTAGCTATATTTATCACAAGTGCTATTTTAGCTACGGCTGCTATTTCAAATGATAATTTACAGGATTTAAAAACGGGTTATTTAGTCGGTGCAAGTCCCTTTAGACAACAAATTGCCTTGATTGTGGGTTGTTTTTTTGGTGCTTTGGCTATTGCTCCGGTTTTAGAACTTTTATACCAAGCTTATGGCTTTGTAGGAAGCTTGCCAAGAGAGGGAATGGACGCAAGTGCTGCTTTAGCTGCTCCTCAGGCAAATTTAATGGCGACCCTATCACAAGGTATCTTCAACGATGATATAGACTATACTTTAATAGGCTTTGGTGTATTGCTAGGTATCATCATCATACTTCTTGATAAGATATTAAGAAAGCTTAGCAAGCTAGCTCTTCCACCTTTAGCTGTGGGCATAGGCGTTTATTTGCCACCTGCTGTGAGTATTCCTATCGTTATAGGCGGACTTGTAGCTTTCTTACTACGCAAGAAATTACAAACCCAATTCAAAGACAAAGAAAGCATAGAACGCAAAGAAAATAAGGGCATTTTATTCGCCTCGGGACTTATTGTAGGTGAAAGCCTTGTTGGTGTTGTCATTGCTATCATCACGGTATTTTCTATCTCTAATGGAGGCAGTGAAAATCCTCTTGCTTTAAGCTTTTTAGACGCTCAATTTTTAAATAGCGAACTTCTTAGCCTCGTGATCTTTTTAGGCGTAGTGTTTTACTTTATAAAAAGGGTTTTAAAACGAGATAAAATATAAAATCACATTTGCGAATGAGTGAAATTTACCCATTCGCAAAAACTTATACATAAAAATTATAATCGATCTTAAGCTCCTTGTATTTATTTGTTGTTAAAAACTTTTTTATTTTTGATTATAAATTCTCAAATTTCTAAGCTTTATTAAGTCTTTTTGAGTATAATTAGCCCTTTATTTGAACAAAAGGCTTTATTTTGGATCTTATTTTTGCTTTTATACTAGGTGTTGTTGAAGGACTTACGGAGTTTTTGCCTGTAAGCTCCACAGGACACATGATACTCACAACCTCTATTTTAAATTTAGAACTCACTGATTTTTGGCAAAGCTTTCTTATTATTATCCAACTTGGATCTATACTTGCCGTGATTTTTATCTTTTATAAAAGGCTTTTTGCTGGTTTTGAAATTTGGTATAAACTTGCGGTAGGTTTTTTTCCTACAGGCGTGATTGGTTTTTTTCTCTCAAATTTTATAGATCAACTCTTTAATGCTTATATAGTAGCTTTTATGCTGATTTTAGGTGGGATTGTTTTTATCCTGATCGAAAACAACCATAAGGACAAAGCCTATAAAATCAATTCCCTAGATGAGGTGGAATTTAAGCAAGCCTTTATGATTGGTATTATCCAATCTCTGGCCATGATACCTGGGACATCAAGAAGTGGAGCAAGTATAGTTGGAGGCTTACTCTTGGGACTAAATCGCAAAGTAGCTGCTGAGTTTTCTTTTTTGCTTGCTATCCCAACTATGATCATTGCCACAAGCTACAATATCTACGAAAATCCAAGCTTCTTGAGCAATCCAAATTCACTCATTCCTCTTGCTGTAGGCTTTATAACTGCTTTTATAGTCGCTGTTTTTGTGATCAAATTCTTTTTGCAGTTTATTTCTAAATTTAATTTTATCCCTTTTGGAATTTATAGAATTTGTCTAGGACTTTTGTTTTTAGGTCTTTTTATGACTGGAATTTTAGATGCTGCCGGAGAATTTAATTTTTAATATTTTCTTAAATTAAGTTTTTATTAAGTATTTTTTACTATAATCACATTTTAAAAAAATTTTTGGCAAAGGTAAAAAAGATGACAAAGATAAAAAAGCCAAACGAGATTAAACGAGAATGGATCGTTTTAGATGCTGAAGGAAAGCGTTTTGGAAGACTTTTAACAGAGGTTGCAACCATTTTAAGAGGAAAAAATAAACCTTATTTTACTCCAAATGTTGATTGTGGGGATTATGTGATCATTATTAATGCAAGCAAAGCAAGCTTTACAGGAGCAAATAAAGCAGAAGAAAAGCTTTATCACAGACATTCAGGATATTTTGGAAGCACAAAAAGTGAAAAATTTGGGGACTTGCTTGCTAAAAATCCTGCAAAACTTTATAAACTAGCCGTTAGAGGAATGCTCCCAAAAACAAATTTGGGCAGAGCAATGCTTAAAAAACTCAAAGTTTACGCAGGCAGTGAGCACCCACATACTGCACAAATCGCTAAAGAAGGAAAATAATCATGGCAACAATATATGCAACAGGCAAAAGAAAAACCGCTATTGCTAAGGTTTGGCTCAAGGCAGGTAGTGGAAAAATAAGCATTAATGGAATGGACTTAAATACTTGGCTTGGTGGACACGAGGCTATAAAGCTTAAGGTTATCCAACCTCTGCTTGTAACAAAACAAGAAAATTTAATGGATATTAAAGCTACAACCCTAGGTGGCGGTTATAGTGCGCAAGCTGAAGCTTTAAGACATGGAATTTCAAAGGCTCTAGCAGCAATGGATGCAGACTTTAGAGCCTTACTCAAACCACAAGGTTTACTTACAAGAGATAGTAGAAGCGTTGAGCGTAAGAAATACGGACGCAAAAAAGCAAGAAGAAGTCCTCAGTTTTCTAAACGCTAATCTTGCCTTTAAAAGCCTAGATTTACTAGGCTTTTGTTTAAAAAAAGTTTTTGCATGTCTAGAAAGACTATTTTATTTGATCTTGATGGCACTCTCATTGATTCAAGGGAATCAATCATGCTTTCCTTTGAATTTGCCTTTGGTGTTTGTCAAAAACCCTGCCCTAGTAGAGAGCTTATAAGCTCTTTTGTGGGTTATCCCTTAGAGATCATGTTTGAAAAACTTGGTGTTTCAAAAGATCGTATCGATGACTTTGTCAAAGCTTATAGAAACAAATATGAAGAAATTTACCTTGATATAACAACACTTTTACCTCAAGCAAGAGAGGCTATAGAAGATGCTTTTAATTTTGCTGATTTAGCCGTAGTTACAACAAAAAATTCACATTTTTCTCAAATTTTGCTTAAGCACTTGCAGGTCTTAAAGTATTTTACTTGTGTGATAGGAAAAGAAGATGTTGATGAGCCAAAACCAAGTGCTAAACCCATAATGAAAGCCCTAGAAATTTTAAAAAAAGATAGGGAAAATGCTTATATGATAGGAGACACAGCTCTTGATATACAAGCAGCACTTAATGCCAAAATAACCCCACTAGCTTTAAGCTGTGGTTATGAGGATATAAAAAGCCTGCAAAAATATCACTGCGAAATTTTTAGCAGTGCAAAAGAAGCTGTGTCTTTTATAAAAAATCTTTAAGGATTTATTCATGTATTTCTTAATCTTTTTATTTTTAAAAATATAAAATTAAGATAGAATTTAATTCTAATGGGTATAATTCTTTAGAAAAATTTAAGTTTTATACTTAAAAATTTTATTATTAAGGAACATAAATGTTAAACACTTCCAAAACTTTTTTTACGGCTTTGATCCTTGTCTTCTTTGTTGCTTGTGGCTCAAGTAACGATCCTGAAAGTCTTACAAAAGATTTTCTTAGCGAAATTGCTGAGGGCAAATTTGATATAGAAAAAATGTATCTTGGAAAAGATGTTAAAGATGATGGCACAAAAGAAATGTTTACAGGTAAGCTCAAAGCATTTGCCCAAAATTCAAAAGCACAAACTGATAAAAAAGGTGGCTTAAAAGAAGTGAAAATCTTAAGTTCAAAGGTAGAGGAAAATAAGGCTTTTGTAGATTTTGAAATTCTTTTTAATGATGGTTCAAGCAACAAAGGCAAAGCTCGTCTTGTAAAAGATAATCAAACTTGGAAGATAGAAAAAATCTAAAAAGCAAGGTTCTTTGGCTTTTTTTACTTCTTATTGTATTTGTTTTAGTCCTTGTGTTTTTGCAAAAAAGCATTGATACAAGGGCTTATTCTAATAAAAATTTAGGCGATTTTAAAGATTTTAGCTTGGCTGATCTTATTTTTAGGCAAGGCATAGGATATGATAGCTTAGTTATACAAGAGCTTTCTCAAAGCAAGTATTCTCACCTTGGTCTTATCATTTCTACAGATCCTGTTTTAATCTTGCACGCAACAACAGATGATGATCCTTTAAAAAGCGATCAGGTCTTAGTTTCAAGCCTAGAGGACTTTTTAAGTCTTTCAAAAAGCATAGCCCTTAAAAGATATGATTTAAGTGATGAGCAAAAAAAGCTTATCGTCAAAAAGGCACTTCAAAAAGAGGGGGAAAAATTTGTATTAAGAGCGGACGGATTTTACTGCACCAGCTTGATAGAACAAGCCTTTGAGGATATATATACACTTAAGCTAAATAAAACCAAGCTTGATATACCCTTTTTAAGTGGAGAATATCTTTTGCCAAAGAGTCTTTTTGAAGATGAAAAAAGCTTACTTATACTTGAAAGAACTTTTAACTAAATAAGAAATTAAAAAGGTAAAATAAGACTTAGTGATAAATTTTTACCCTTAAATAAAAATTTAAGGGTAAAAAAACTTTTAAAATTTCTTCTTTTCTACATCAGCTAAAATATCAGCAGCAATAGCACTCACGCTATCTGAAATGGCAACTGAATCATTAGCGATTTTTACATTATCTTGAGTGGCTTGCTCTATTTGTGTAACGCTTTCATTGATTTGAGTGATACCCATGGTTTGTTCTTTGATACTTTCAGCCATATCATTAATGCTTTGCACAAGTAAATTTGTACTTGCTTCGATCTCACTTAAGGATTTTTGTGTTCTTTCAGCAAGTTTTCTAACCTCATCAGCAACAACGGCAAAGCCTCGTCCATGCTCTCCAGCCCTTGCAGCTTCAATGGCAGCATTAAGGGCAAGTAAGTTGATTTGATCAGCTATATCAGCGATGATAGAAGTGATATTTTTAATCTCCTCACTTTGAACAATAACCTCTCCTGTTTTATGTGAAACATTTTGCATACTTGAAGTAATTTCCTCAAGTGCTGCCGCAGTTTCTTCAAGTGAGGTTGCTTGTGAATTTGAGCTTTTAGTAAGGGTTCTTATACCCTCTTGTAACTTGCCTGATTCATCAGAAAGAGCGTTGGCAAATTCAGAGCTTTTTGTAAGCATTTTTACAATCTCTTGTCCTAAAAGATTTGTCGTTACTTCGACTATACCGCTTGCATTAGGGATTTGATTTCTAAAATCTAAGGTCTTATATTCTTCAAATATATGCTGAATAGCCGTCATATCACTTCCTACCTTATCCCTTAAAATAGAAAGAAGTTTATTCAGCCTAAGCACCAAAGCATCAATATCAGGATTTTGCGACCTATCCTCTACCCTGACATCTAAATTTCCTAATTCAGCTTGATTAAGAGCTTTGGTTACTTTTTGAACGATTTCTTTATTTTGCAAAAAAACTTGATTGGCTCTATTGATATTATCATTCAAGCTTTTTGCAAACATTCCAAGCTCATCATTTGTCTTTAAATTTAGAGTTGGAGGAGGAGTTTGGCTTTTAAAATTAATATAATCAAAAAACATTTTCAGCTTTTCAAGTATAAACTCTATCTTAGCCACGAGGTATTTTTTCACAAAAACAAAGATAATCACCACCACAATGAGAAAAGAAACAATCCCTGCTATGAGTATAGTTTTAAAAAGCTCTTTTACAGGGGCAAAAATAGAATCACTAGGTGCAAAAGTCGCTATAGTCCAATATGAGTTTGATCTTTTTCCCAAAGAAAAATGCGAAAGCCCCAAATAGCCTTGTGAGCCGTATAAATTTTCATATTCTACAACCTCATCTCTTTTATTTTCAACGCTAGAAGTAATTTTTGCAGCTGATTGTGCTGTGATGAGAGAGGGGACTTTTTTACCTAAATTTTCTTTGAAAGGATGCACGGCTAAGCTTAAATCAGGTCCCATTAAAAAGCTATATTCACCCTCAAATGATCTTTTACCCTCTAAAATATTTTTTGAAAATTCTTCAAAGTCAATGATAACACCGATAACACCCTGAACAACATTATCTTTAATAAGAGGGATAGATAAGGACGCAGCAAAGATTTCTTGACCTTCTACCTTGATAAATCTTGGATTTCCAGCACTTGTTTTTCCGCTAGAAAAAGCTTGATTGACGCTATTAAACTGCAAAATTTCAGTTTCGCCGTATATGATTTGAATATCTTTTTTTGAACCCTCGCTCCTATCTCGAGCAACGATTAAGATATCTCCGGTGGAAAGTCTTGCTCTTTCGTCAATATTAATGAAATGATTGTGCAAATGCGTTCCATTTCTTGCCACACTAAAGCCATAAGTTACATAAGGCATATTACTGATCGCATTGCCTACCCGTGCTGCTATGTCATCATAAGAAAAATTAAGATTTTGATCCATTTGAGATTGCATATTTTGAGCAAGGAAATTCATCACACTTTCTACTTCATCAAGCAAGCCTTCGATACGATTTGCGTGCCTTTTAGAAGTTACTTCAAGAAGTTTTTTTGATTCTTGCGTTTGAATACCTGTTGAACTTGCATTAACAATATACAAAATCGCATAGATACAGACCCCAAAAAGAAAGCCAAAAAATAGGCTCACCTTGAACCCAAGTTTTAGATTGTTAAAAAATTGCATGTCAGTCTCCTCAAAAAGTTGTTATTATAGCTCATTTTTTTGGTAAATACAAAAAAAAAAAAAACAAAATCTCTATTTTGTAACTTATAGTAACATTTTAAGACAAATTTTGACATAAAATATAATAAATAGTAAATATACATTTAATATTTATATAAATAGTAAATAAATATTTATCAAATATTAATTTTAAATCACTTAAATAAAACTTAATAAAATAAAAAAATATTTTATCTCGGCTAAAAAATACATAAAAACTATCAGCAAATCCCCTAATGGTTGTAATTTTTGTTACATAGAGAAATGATAGGAAAGCTTCGTGAATTTTCTGTGAATTTTTGAAAATTTAACGCAAAATAAGCAATATTTTCTTAAATTTTTTGTAAAAATTTTAAAAAATTAAGGCTTATTTACATTTTATTTAAAATTTGCACATTTTAAAGGATAAATTATGTTTTATTTTATGTCGGATATCAAAACTAAAAGAAAGGAGAAAAAAGCTTTAGCTTTTCCTCTCTTTTATCAGTGTATTCATCTTTGCTTGAAGTTTAAGCCAGTCTCTTTGTGGCATAGCAGGAGCGCCTCCATAAACACGCCCGCCTTCTAAATTTCGTATCGCAGCACCTCTTGCGGCTATGGTTGTAAAATCGCCGATTTTTAAATGCCCGCTTGTAGCACTTTGTCCGCCCATGACGACATTTCTTCCAAGTTCGCTTGAGCCTGCAAGTCCTGTTTGAGCAGCAAGCAAACAATTTTCCCCTAGTATGCAATTATGCCCTATTTGGACGAGATTATCTATCTTTGTGCCTGCTTTGATGATAGTGCTTGAAAACACAGAACGATCGATAGTCGTGCAAGCACCTATTTCTACGAAATCTTCTAAGATAACATTGCCATTGTGATAAATTTTAAAATGTTCGCCGTTTTTGTTGTGTGCATAGCCAAAGCCATCACTTCCTATGACACAATTTGCTAAAAGCTGACATTTTTTACCTATCTTGCTATCATTATAAATGACGACATTTGGGTGGATTATACTCTCATCGCCTATGCTTACATTATCCCCTATATAAGCTCCTGCCATGATAATGACATTTTCGCCGATACTTACTCCTTGTCCTATATAAACATTTGGCATGATCGTTGCGCTTTTAGCGATATGATTTTCTTTTTTTTCTTTACTGATCAAGCTTTTTGCAAAAAGCTTACTCAAATAAGCAAAATCAAGATGAGGATTTTGGCTTATAAGTGCTTTTGTTTCTTTTGGAACAAGGTGTTTAAAACTTTGACTTACCAAAATAGCCCCTGCATTTGTCCGCTCTATATCCTTAGAGTTTTTTTCTCCATCACAATAAGTAAGTTGCATAAAATTTGCTTCAAGTATAGAGTTTAAGGCTGAAATTTCTATATCCTCGCCCTTATATTCAAGATTTAAAAAATCCGCAATTTCGCTGAGTTTCATTGTAAGCCTTTCAAAAAATATCTTGTTTATTATAAGAAAATTTGATTAAAAAGTAATAAAATCACTCGGTAAATTCGCTTTGTTCGATATTAAGCCTCGTATCTTGCACAAAACGAGCATTTTCTTTAAGAAAGATAAGCTTTACAAAGCCTGTAGGTCCGTGCCTGTTTTTCCCTACTATAAGCTCTGCTTCTTCTTGTTTGGGGTTGGGGAAAAAATGCCTTTTGTATTCTTTTCCTTCAGCCTTAGCCTTGCTCTCTCTTTCTCTTTCTTCAAGCTCCTTATACACATCATCACGATAAACAAAAAGTATGGTGTCGGCATCTTGTTCTAAAGCACCACTTTCTCTTAAATCACTTGGCATAGGGCGTTTATTTGATCTTTTATCAACCTCTCTGTTAAGCTGAGAAAGGGCGATGATAGGCATGTTAAGTTCTCTAGCAAGAAGTTTAAAACCTCTTGAAATTTCACTTACTTGTAAATGTCTATCACTAAAATTTGAACTACTCATCATCAAGCCTATATAATCCACCACGCAAAGTTCTATGCTCTCATCTTGGTTTTTAAGCTTTCTTAAAATCGCTCTAATGTCTGCGATACTCGCACTACCATTATCATAGATATAAAAATTTTTTTTAGAGTATTCGTTGCAAGCATCAGCTACTCTTTCCCATTCATCTTCGTTTAAATCAGCAATTAAAAGCCTTTGCAAGGGGATAGAAGTCTTTGCAGAAATCAACCTTATAATAATCTGCGTTGCTGGCATTTCCAAAGAAAACAGCACAACACCTTTGCCATCATTAAGTGTTGTTTCTATAAAATTTAAACAAATCGTAGTTTTTCCCATACCCGGTCTTGCAGCGATGATGACAAGATCACCTGCCTTAAAGCCCTTTGTCATTTTGTTTAAATCATTAAAACCTGTATCAAGACCTAAAATTTCTTTATTTTTAGCTTCTTTTTGCTTTTTAAACTCTTCTAAAAGTTCTCCTAAAACCACAGGCATATCTTTGATATCTGAGCTATTAGCACGGTTTGTGATATTAAAAATTTCTTTATTAAGCTCATCTGAAATTTCACTCACAGGTCTTGGTTCATTGATCTTAGCAGGCATAGTGTAGGCGAAATTTAAGAGCTTTCTTTTTGTGGATTTTTCTTTAAGTTCTTTGGCGTATTTGCTTATATCAACTACAGAACTTGTTTCAAGAACTTCACTTAAAACCTTTTCATCAAGTTTTTTGTATTTTTTGATAAAGGTAGGACTGATAGGCTCTCTTGCATTAGAGCAAGCAACAATAGCCCTAAAAATATCCTCATGAGCCTTAAGACTAAAATCATTTGCTTCTATCTCTGTAGCAATGCTTTCATAAGCATTTTCACTATAAAGACAAGAAGCTAAAATCGCCCTTTCAATATCTAAATCCAAATATCCATCATCTAAATAACCCATCTTTAATCTTTAATCCTTAATCTAAATTTATGCTTTAAGTAGCTTTGTTTTATTTTTTAACGCCAAGTATATTTTTAAGTATAAGCTTGCCCACTTCAACGCCGGGTTGATCGTAGGTATTGATACCAAGCATGATCCCGCAAGTTGAGGTAAAAAGCTCATAATAATACATCAAATACCCTATATGCCACGCATCAAGCTTTTCAAGCTCGATCAAATCAACGCTGAGTCCCTCAGCGATCAAAGCATGCATGGTCGCATCGCATTGTGCATTTAAAAGCTCGTGTAAATTTACGCCATTGCTCAAGCTATCAAGGTAAGAAAAGTCTAAATTTGGTATGATAGGTGCTTTTTTGCTATCAAGGATTTTTAAAAAAGTGATCGTTTTGTTTTTTGGTCCGTCCATAATGAGCTGTAAAAAGCTGTGCTGATCCCTAGCGCCGATCAAAGCAATAGGCGTTAAACCCACCCTTTTATAGCCTCTTTTTTTGCCCAAACTTTCAGCGATAAGCTGGATATACCACTCATTAAAGCCCTTAAAAGCGTCAGAATATGAAAAAAGCACATTGATATTTGCACTTTTGTGCGTGCAGTAATGATAAGCCTTTTGCAAAAGCTCTTCTTTTTTATGCATAAAAAAGTCCTCAAAACAAGCTCTAGCTCCTTCTAAAAAAGCTTTTGCATTGTATCCACAAAAGCAAAGTGGCACTATGCCAACGGCTGAAAGCACGCTAAAACGCCCGCCTACATTTTGAGGGATAAAAAAGGTTTTAACACCCAAATCAAGCCCTTGTTTATGAAGCTTAGAGTCCTTATCCGTGATAAAAACAAAGTATTTTTTAAGCTCCTCAAATTTAAGCGAAAAATGTGCTATAATGAGCTTAAAAAGCGAAACGACTTCTATCGTGCTTCCTGTTTTGCTGGTGATTAAAAACAAGCTTTCTTCAAGCTTTAAGCCCTCAAGAGTCTTAGTAAAAGAGTGCGAGGAGGTGTTATCGAGTATAAAAAGCTTTTTATCATTGTTTTTTTCATCAAAAAGCAAATCCCTAAGTGCTTTCACGCCACAACTTGAGCCACCCATTCCCACCAAAACGATATTTTTAATATGCGTTTTATCCTTAATAAACTCAAGACTTTCATCAACAAGGCTCAAAGAAGTATCGATCAAGTGATAATACCCCACATCGCCACTTTCAAGCTCATCATTGATCCGCCTAGCATAAGAGCTGATGAGCTTTAGTTCAGTTTTTGGAAAAAATAAGCTGTTTTTTAGCATAAACTTTTCTTATAAAAATAATTTGTCGCTTCCACAAAGCCCTCTACACTACCGCAATCAAAACGCTTGCCCTCAAATTTATAAGCCATGACCATTCCATTTGTTGCCTGAGTTAAAAGGGCGTCGGTAAGCTGAATTTCGCCATTTTTGCCTGCCTTGGTATTTTCTAAAATGCCGAAAATATCAGGCGTTAAGATATATCTGCCAATTATTGCCAAATTACTTGGAGCTTCTTCTGGGCTTGGCTTTTCTATCATCGAATTTACCATGATTAAATTATCCTCGACGACATTGCCACTTATCACGCCGTAGTTTGAAACCTGATCTTGTGGTACTTCCATTACAGCAACTATGGTGCAGCGGTATTTTTCATAAATTTTGATCATTTGAGCCATAACGCCGATACCATTTTCATTCACGCACAAATCATCAGCCAAAACCACGCCAAAGGCTTCATCTCCAGCCAAAGGTCTGCCCTTTAAAACCGCATCGCCTAAGCCTTTCATTTCTTTTTGTCTTGTGAAAGTAAAGGTGCAACGATCGATCAAAGAACGAATTTCACTGAGCAAATATTCTTTTTTTGTGCCTGAAATTTGATGTTCTAGCTCATAAGAAATATCAAAATAATCCTCCAAAGCCCTTTTTCCACGCCCCGTTACAAAGCCCATATTTTCCATACCAGCTTCCAAAGCTTCATCAACGCCATAGTGAATCAAAGGCTTAGTAAGTATAGGTAACATCTCTTTTGGTAAGCTTTTTGTCGCAGGTAAAAAACGCGTTCCATAGCCTGCTGCTGGGAAGATACAAGTTTGAAGCATATTTTTGTCCTTGAAAATTTATAAATAAAAGCTTGATTATAGCAAAAAATATAAATTTCAACAAGGTGCTTAAGGAATTTAGAAATGAAACTCTAAAAAATAAAAAGGTATGAAAATATCTTTATAGCTTTAATGAAAACAAAAAATATGCTACAATAACTCATTATCTTTAATTTTAGAGGAGAAAAAATGATCTTTGGAGAAAAAATGATCTATCGTGTAGAACACGACACTATGGGCGAGGTTAATGTGCCTGATGAGAAGTATTGGGGAGCGCAAACTCAAAGAAGCTTTGAAAATTTCAAAATAGGCATAGAAAAAATGCCAAAAGCTTTAATTTATGCCTTTGTCAATCTTAAAAAAGCTTGCGCTATCATCAATCACAAGCTTGGAAACGGACTTGATGCAGAAAAAAAAGAAGCCATTGTTAAGGCTTGCGATGAGATCTTAAAGGGCAAATTTGATGATAATTTTCCTTTGGCCATTTGGCAAACAGGATCAGGCACTCAAAGCAATATGAATGTCAACGAAGTCATTGCCAATGTAGCTACTGAGCTTATGGGCAAGGATTTTAGAAAGCAAAAAGAAATTCACCCAAATGATCATGTAAATAGGGGACAAAGCTCAAATGATACCTTCCCAACAGCTATGAGCATAGTTAGCGTTGAGCAAATCGAAAAAAAGCTTATCCCAGCTCTTGATGTGCTAATTTCTACCTTTAAGAAAAAAACTGAGGCTTTTAAGGACATAGTCAAAATTGGAAGAACTCACTTGCAAGATGCCACTCCTTTAACCTTGGGACAAGAATTTAGCGGATATTTATCTATGCTTGAGCATTCAAAAGAGCAAATTTTAGCCTCACTTCCTAGCTTAAGAGAGCTTGCCATTGGAGGAACTGCAGTTGGCACAGGGCTTAATGCTCCTTTAAATTTTAGCGAGGAAGTAAGTAGCGAACTTAGCAAACTAACAGGGGTTAACTTTGTCTCAAGTCCTAATAAATTTCACGCTCTAACCAGTCATGACGCCATCACTTTCACACATGGTGCGATGAAGGGCTTGGCTGCAAATTTGATGAAGATAGCTAATGATATAAGATGGCTTGCAAGTGGGCCAAGATGTGGCTTAGCTGAGCTTAATATACCTGAAAATGAGCCCGGAAGCTCCATAATGCCCGGCAAGGTTAATCCTACTCAGTGCGAGGCCGTAACTATGGTTGCGGTGCAGGTTATGGGAAATGACGCTGCTATTGGCTTTGCAGCCTCACAAGGTAATTTTGAACTTAATGTTTTTAAGCCTGTTATAATTTATAATTTCTTGCAAAGCCTTGATTTGCTAGCTGATTCTATGCTTTCTTTTAATGAGCACTGTGCTGTTGGCATTGAGGCAAATTTAGAAAAAATAGAGCATAATCTTAATAATTCTTTAATGCTAGTAACGGCTTTAAATCCTCACATAGGCTATGAAAATGCGGCAAAAATTGCTAAAAATGCTCACAAAAAGGGAATTTCTTTAAAAGAAAGTGCTATGGAACTTGGCTTGGTTAGTGAGGCTGATTATGATAAATTCGTTGTGCCTAAGGATATGATTCACCCTTTAAAGAAGTAAAGTTAAAGAATGAAAAGGCTGAAGTCTTATTTTAACTTCGTGCCTAAGGATATGATTTACTCTTTGAA
This sequence comes from Campylobacter sp. MIT 99-7217, assembly GCF_006864365.1. Classification (NCBI taxonomy): domain Bacteria; kingdom Pseudomonadati; phylum Campylobacterota; class Epsilonproteobacteria; order Campylobacterales; family Campylobacteraceae; genus Campylobacter; species Campylobacter sp. MIT 99-7217. The sequence continues at coordinate 92,333 of NZ_QHLJ01000006.1, read as the reverse complement.
GAAGTGAAATTTAAAGGCTTAAATCTCATCTTAGGCTTAGTTGTTTAAGGATAAGATTTAGCCCTTGAAAATACAATAAGGATATAAATTTAAAGAGTTAAAGGGCTTAAATTTATATCCACATGTGAATGCTAAATTTAGCCCAAGATCCTAATCTTTCAAAAATACTAAGATGAGAAAAAACTTAACTTAGTATATTTTAATACTTAAAAATCTTTCAAGCTTTTAAATTCTATATAAGGTGTGTGTACCCCAAGTATCAAGCTTTTGTTTTTTTCAAAGTCTTTTAAAAATTCTTTTCTTGTCTTTATAGCTTGATCCTTGTCAAGATCGTAAGCAATCGCAATATCTGGATTTTTAAACTGAATGCTTGCTACATGAACAAGATCGGCTATAAAAACAAATTTATCATGATCAAGACTTATGACATTGTGTCCGGGAGTATGTCCATAAGCTTTGATAGGCTTTATATGAAGCTTGGAATTTACAAGAGGCTTAGAGTGATCAAAAAATTGTTTTTTATCCTTAAAGATTAGAAGAGCATTTTTGCTTAGCTCATTGTTTGAATTGGTCCAAAAAGTATATTCTTTTTCATCAATCAACAAGCTAGCATTTGGAAAATTATTGCCTCCCTTGTCATTTAAAATCCCGCCTATATGATCTGCATGTGCGTGAGTGATAACAAGGTGGGTAATATCTTCAAATTTAACACCAAAACGAGCTAAACTCTCTTTTAAAAGCTCTCTTGTATGCGTAAAACCTGTATCTACAAGCATAATAAAATTTTTATCCTTGATTAACATAAGATTGTGTTCGTTTTTCATTAAGGCTTGACTATGGGCTTTGCTTTTGTCTTTAAATATAAGCTTATCCACAGGAGCATCTCTTTTTCCTAGTGAAAAAATCTTAACCTCAACACCCTGTATAGTGTATTCAAAATAATCATTTGCCTTAACAAAAGAGCTTGAAAGCAAAAAAGCAAAGATCAGCAAAATAATTTTTTTCATTTTTTCTCCTTTATTCGCAACTAAAAAGCTCGAAACTTCCCACTAATTTACCATAATCAAGCATAAAAAACTCATTACCACGAATGATAAAATCTTTCATACCCTGTTTAAAAAGGTATTCATTGATTCTAAGTTCGCCTTTTAAATTTATGGTTTGCCTTGTCTTTTTGTCTATCTTTTGTAAGATGACCTCCTTACAAACCCTTTCATCTTGCGAACAAGTATTTTGAAGCACTAGGTAAAAATCCTTACTTTCAAAACAAAGATTTTGTGCAAAGCAAAGCACATGAAGCATGGTAAATAAAATGATTTTCTTAAACATAAGCTCTTATCCTATAACTTAAAGCTGTTAGTAAATGTGTCTTGTTGATTATATCCTCTTTTTGCAAATCAGCACAAGTTCTTGCTACTTTTAAGGTTTTATTTATCCCTCTTTGAGAAAGCTTATATCTTGAAATAGCCTTATCTAAAATATCCTTTGCATCCTCATCAAGCACACAAAAACGCTTCAAATCCTCATCATTTAACTTGCCATTAAATTCGTTTTGTCCTCTTTTTTTCATAAATTCAAAGCCCTCATAAACCATTTGGCTCATTTGGGTGGAATTTATAGTGCTTTTATCATCTTTGCTGATCTCGTCCATTGCCACATAAAGATCTATCCTATCAAGTATAGGTGCTGAGATAGCATTTTTATAGCGTTTTATAGCAAGCTCGCTACAAGAACAAGCTAAATTTTTTGAAAATAAATTTCCGCAAGGGCAAGGATTTTGAGCAGCGATAAAAAGAAATTTGGTTTCATAACGCGTTTTTGAATTGACCCTTGAAACTAGGATTTGATTATCTTCTAAAGGTTCTCTAAGGCTTTCTATGATATTTTTTGAAAAATGTGGAAACTCATCAAAAAACAACACGCCTCCATTTGCAAGGGCTAATTCCCCTATCATCGCAGCCCTCGTTCCTCCACCAAAAATACTTGCTCTTGTGCTGGTGTGATGAGGATTTCTAAAAGCTCTTGTGCTTGAAAACTCACATTCATTAAAGCTTAAGGACATATAAGCATTTTGAGCTAAAACCTCGCTTAAACTTTGTGGAGGCATGATATAAGCAAGCCTTTTAGCACACATGCTTTTTCCGCTTCCAGCACTGCCCTCAAGCAAGATATTATGCATGCCAAGAGCTGCTATAAGACAAGCTTTTTTAGCATTTTCTTGCCCCTTAACTTCCTTAAAATCATAGGGAAAATTGATATTTTTGATATATTTTTCCCCATTAATTTCTATAAATTGCTCAAATAAGGGGTGAGAATTTTTAAATTTAAAATTTTCATACTGCTTTTCTTTGAAAAAAATCAAAGCTTCGTCTAAATTTTCTAAGGCAAAAACTTCTAAATTTGGTATCATAGAAGCTTTTAAAGCAATTTGCTTTGGAACGATCACTCTTGCTTTTTTAAGCTTTGCAGATAAAAACAAAAGCAAAGAAAAAAGCTCTTTTGTGCTTTTAATGCTCCCATCAAGTCCAAGCTCTCCAAAAACAAAAAACTCATCAAATTCTTCTTTTTGCAAAAGGATCAAAATAGCCATAGCCAAATCAAAATGCGAGCCATTTTTAGGAATTCCTGAGGGGCTTAAATTTATCGTGATTTTCTGGGCAGGAAAGGAGAAGTTTTTGCTCATCAAGGTTGCTTTTATGCGTTCTGTGCTTTCCTTGATAGCTGAGTTTGGAAGTCCTACTATGCTAAAACCGGGCAAACCTCTTGTGAAAGTGGATTCTACATCGATAATATCAAGCTTATCATTAAAACTTACGCATTTAAGTTTTTTCATTTTTTAGCTTGAGTATTTTTCTTTTTCGCTTTGAGATTTTTCTTAAACTCTTTATCAAATTTTTGCTTTTTTGAATAAGCGATTTTTTCTATAAACAAATGTCCATTAAGATGATCGTTTTCATGCTGGATAGCCACAGCCAAAAAGCCCCTTGCTTCAAGCTCTTTAAAATTTCCAAAACGATCTTGATACTTAAGGTATATGTTTTTATTCCTTGTTACCTCTTCGTAAAAATCAGGGACACTCAAACAGCCCTCATTACAGGTAATCTGTTCATCATCTAAAAAAGTAAGCTCAGGATTTATAATCTCAAGCAAATCCTCCTTTTTTTGTTCCTCATTTTCATCTGGTATATTCACAAGCATTACCCTTAAAGGAATATCCACTTGAATAGCCGCAAGCCCAACACCATTATAAGCAATCATTGTTTCATACATATCATCAAGCAAGGTATGAAGCTCTTCATTAAATTCTTGAACAGGCTCAGATTTTAAAAACAACCTCTTGTTAGGATAAGTGATAATCTCTCTTTTCAAAACTTACTCCACCACACTAAAAGGATCTTTATCCTTGCCACTACTATCAAGAGCTTTAGCGACTTTTTCTAAGGTTTTATCAACACTAGTATCATCTTTAACTAGGGTAAGGGCTACTTGTATGTCTATATTAACCTCATTTGAACTCATAAAGAAATTTGTATTATAGATATTATCAATCAAAGTTTGAGCAACGCTTTGAGCTTTTTGGATATTGGTATGCTGAAGCAAAACAGCAAAAATTCCATCTTTATAGCAGGCTACGATATCTCCTTTTACGACATTTTTTTGTAAAATTTTAGAGATATTTTTAAGTAAAATGACCTGATCTTTTGGAGAAACGCTATCAAGCACAGACTTTTTAACCCTAAAAAGTAATAAAGAATTTTGATAATTATACTTCGCATAGCCCTCAGCACAGCGTGTTAAAATTTTACTAAGAAATTTGAAATTATAAATCGAATACACCGGATCAAAATCGCTTTGTTCTTCTATGCTCTTATAAGTATGATTAACATATTCGAAATTTTCTTTGATATGCATAGAATACTTTTCAAGTAAAGAGGTATAACGCTTCATATCATTTTGCAAACTCTCGATAACATTAAGCATATTTAAATTTCCAGAATTTATGGAAAGTTCAGCTGCCTTTTTTTCTAAAACCTCTCTTATAACCTCTGTATTTTTATAAACCATGGCTATGTCTTGGAGCAGATGATTTAAAGAATTAAAACTTTTTTTAACCTTATTTTCAATAAAAATTTGCTTATTATCCTGAGTGTTTTCAAATTCCATCATCTCTAAGATACGCTTTTTAAAAGTCATTGTTTTATCATCAAGATGTTTTTCAAAGTAAATCTTATAGTTTTCAGGGATAGGAGGAACATTATCATTTACAAGTTCGCCTAAGACAGACTTTGCAAATTTTTCAAGTTCTCCACCGCTTATTTTTTGAAGTTTTTGATTATCCTTGCTATCACTATCTCCTAGACCTGAACTCATATCACCAAAATCAGATAAAAAATCGTTATTCATCGTCAAATTTCCTTAATTATTTAAAACTTTTTTGCAAAACCTTGTCAATAAGTCCGTATTCTTTGGCTTCATTTGAACTCATAAAAAAGTCTCTATCTGTGTCTTTGGCTATTTTGGCAAGTTTTTGTCCGGTATTTTCGGCTAGAATTTCATTTAAAATGCTTCTAAGTCTTAAAATTTCTTTAGCTTGAATTTCTATATCCGTAGCCTGTCCTCTTGCCCCACCTAAGGGCTGATGTATCATGATACGAGAATTTGGCAAAGCAAAACGCTTACCTTTTTGACCACAGCTTAGCAAAAACGCACCCATTGAAGCTGCTTGTCCTATGCAAATGGTGCAAACATCAGGCTTGATATAATTCATCGTATCATATATACTAAAACCACTCGTAATAACACCACCGGGAGAATTTATGTAGAGAAAAATATCTTTTTCAGGGTCTTCAGCCTCCAAAAACAAAAGCTGAGCCACGATAGAAGCAGCAAGTTCATCATGAATTTCTCCACTTAACATCACTATCCTATCTTTTAAAAGACGAGAATAAATATCATAGCTTCGCTCGCCTCTACTCGTCTTTTCTATCACATAAGGGATATACATTATTTATCCTCCTTTTTTGAGGACTTTTTCTCTTCTTTTGGCATAAAAATATCGTTAAAGAGCTTTTCTTCGAGTAAGGACATTTTAATCGCCGGTAAAATACCTTGTTTTCTATAATCCTCAAGCATAAGCTTTGGATCACTTCCATAGCGATAAGCTTCAAAATACACAGCCTGTATCACTTCTTGATCACTTACGCTTACTTTTCTTAGTTTTGCAAGCTCATCAACGATAAAGGTCAGCTTCACGCTTTTTCTTGCCTCGTCTTTAAAGCTGTCGCGTTTTTCTTTAGCCTTTTGGGTATTTTCTCGAATTTCTTTCAATTCATCTTCGCTAAAAGTGCTTAAAGCTGTTCTAAACTGAATATCAGTTTCTTGCTCGACAACTCCTCTTGGCAGATCAAAATCATAATGCTCGATCAAGGTATCAGCAAATTTGACCCTTAATTCTTCATTGATAAGCTTATAAAGTTTTTCTTTTTTGATCTGCTCTTTAAGCCTTTCTTCAAGCATTTCTTCACTTGGATTTTCTTCGCCCGGCAAAAGTTTTTTCAAAAGCTCTTCATCAAGCTTTGGCAAAACAAGCTCTAAAATTTCATGAAGTTTTATTTTAAAAACAGCTTCTTTTCCTGCAAGACTAGGCACTCCATAATCCTTTGGAAAAGGAACGCTAATATCTTTTTCCTCCCCAACTTTTAAACCTATCATAGCTTCTTCAAAACCCGGTATAAACTGCTTTGAACCTATTTCAAGGGTAAAATTTTCAGCCTTTCCACCATCAAAAGCCTTTCCATCTATAAAGCCCTCAAAATCAAATTTAGCAAAATCTCCCTCTTTCAAGGCTCTTTGTTCTTTAATCGGCTCAGTTTTTGCAAAACTTTTCAAGCCCTCTTCTTTTCTCGCATCAAGCTCTTTTTTTGTAACTTTTGGACTGCTGTATTCAGGGATAAGTTTTTCATAATCATCAAGTTTAACTTCGGGCTTAAAAGAAATCACAAGATCAGCTTTTAACTCTTTATCATTTCTATCTAATTTTTCTACAAAGGGTTCAGCGATCATATCTTTACTTTCTTTTTTAAGCTCTTTTAAAGCCTCATTAATCGCTTCTTTAAAAAGATTTTGCTCTGCATCGTATTCTAGTTCTTTACCATATCTTTTTATCACAGCACTCACAGGAACTTTTCCCACTCTAAAGCCGTCCATTTTCATCGTTTTTGCTGCCTTAGTGGCTATTTTTTGAACCTCATCTTGAATGCTTGTGTTTGAAATACTTACGCTTACGCTTGCATTTACAGAATCTTCTTGTTTTGCTAATACTTGCATACTTATTTTTCCTTAAATTTTAATGTAAATTTTACTCGCCACTATATCAAATTTTTGCTTTGTATTAGATAAAAATTAAAGCTTTTTATGTTAAAATTGGCACTTAGGAATTTTTGGAGAAAAAATGCAAGATAAATTTGAAAACTGCGTTCAAACTATGCTTGAAATTATGGGCGAAAATCCTGCCCGCGAAGGACTTTTAAAAACGCCTCAAAGAGTTTTTAAGGCTTTTGAGTTTTTGACAAGTGGCTATCATCAAGATGTGAAAGAAATTTTAAATGACGCCTTATTTGAAAGCTCAAATAACGAAATGGTTTTGGTGCGAGATATAGAATTTTACAGCCTTTGCGAGCATCATCTTTTGCCTTTTTTTGGACGCGCTCATGTAGCTTATATACCGGATAAAAAAGTCGTTGGACTTAGCAAAATTCCACGTCTTGTAGAAGTTTTTGCAAGAAGGCTTCAAATTCAAGAGCAATTAACCGAGCAAATCGCTGAAGCTTTAATGCAAAATGTCGGTGCAAAAGGCGTTGGTGTGGTTATCGAAGCAAGGCACATGTGTGTTGAAATGCGTGGAGTACAAAAGGTCAATTCCACCACTTCAACCTCAGCTCTTAGAGGGCTTTTTTTGAAAAATGAAAAAACAAGAAAAGAATTTTTTGCACTTATCAATTCTCCTAAGCAGGTGCGTTTTTAATGAGTCTTGAAAATTTGCGTTCAAAACTTGCAAAAAAAGAAAATTTAAGCTCACTTTTTGGACAAATCACGAAAATTTCAGCCACAAGCATTGAGATCAAGGGACTTAAAACAGGCGTTGGCGACATCGTGCGTTTGGTTTCAAATGAAAATGAAAATTTGCAAACTATGGCTATGGTCGTGGAGGTTAAGGAGGATTTTTCTTATCTTAGCCCCTTTTCTTTCATCGAGGGCTTTAAGATAGGAGATAAAGCTTTTATAAGCGATGCAGGTATGCAAATAGGTGTCGGCGATTCGCTTTTAGGACGCGTGGTTGATCCTTTTATGAGACCAAAGGACGGCAAGGGTGGCATTGAGGTGAGTAAATTTATGCCTATTATGCGCGCTCCAATTGACGCGATGAAAAGAGGACTCATAAATAAGGTTTTTCCTGTGGGGGTTAAGACTATTGATGCACTTTTAACCTGTGGAGAGGGACAAAAACTAGGCATTTTTGCAGGATCAGGCGTAGGAAAAAGCACGCTTATGGGCATGATAGTAAAAAACTCCAAAGCTCCCATAAAAGTAGTAGCCTTAATAGGCGAAAGAGGGCGTGAAATCCCTGAATTTATCGAAAAAAATTTAGGTGGAAATTTAGAAAACACCGTTTTAGTCGTAGCCACAAGTGATGATAGTGCTTTGATGAGAAAATATGGCGCATTTTGTGCGATGAGCGTGGCGGAGTATTTTAAAGAGCAGGGAAAAGATGTGCTTTTTATCATGGATAGTGTAACGCGTTTTGCTATGGCTCAAAGAGAAATAGGGCTTGCGCTTGGAGAGCCACCGACCACAAAGGGCTATCCACCAAGCGTTTTAAGCTTGCTTCCTCAGCTCATGGAAAGAACAGGCAAGGAAGAGGGAAAAGGCACGATCACAGCCTTTTTTACCGTGCTTGTTGATGGTGATGATATGAGCGATCCTATAGCCGATCAAAGCCGTTCTATACTTGATGGACACATTGTTTTGAGCAGGGAGCTGACGGATTTTGGAATTTATCCGCCTATTAATATCCAAAACTCAGCCTCTCGTGTGATGAGCGATATCATCACGCCTGAACATAAGCTTGCTGCGCGTAAATTTAAAAGGCTCAATTCGCTTTTAAAGGAAAATGAGGTGCTTTTAAGGATAGGTGCATATCAAAAAGGAAGTGATAGAGAACTTGATGAAGCCATTGCTAGAAAGGATTTTATGCAAAAATTTTTAAGCCAAAATCCTGATGAAAGCTTTGAGTTTGAGCAAACTATAGCACTTTTAGAAAGCATTAACCAAACACAACAAAGCAGTACAAACATACAAGTTCCAAATCCAAATACATAAATTCAACTCCATTTGTTTCAAAAACGAACACTCATATCTTCTTTTTTGATAAAAATGACCAAATTTAGCTAATTTTATTTTTGAATTATGTAAAATGTATGCGGAAAAAATAAGGAGAAAAAATGTTAAGTAAAAGATCGCAAACCTTAGGAGAATCCCTAACTCTTGCTATCACAGCTTTAGCAAATGATTTAAAGGCAAAGGGCGAAGATGTGCTGAGCTTTTCAGCAGGCGAGCCTGATTTTGATACCCCGCAAATCATCAAAGAAGCAGCCATAAAGGCTATAGAGCAAGGTTGTGGAAAATACACAGCCGTTGCAGGCTTACCAAGTGTGCTTGAAGCCGTGCAATTTAAGCTTAAAAACGATAACGGCTTAAGCTATGAAACAAGCGAGATCATCACTAATGTTGGAGCAAAACATTCGCTTTTTGAATGCATACAATGCCTCGTTGAAGAAGGCGATGAAGTGATTATCCCTGTGCCTTTTTGGGTAAGTTATCCTGAAATGGTAAAATACTCCGGTGCTAAGCCTATCTTTGTTTATACAGATGAAAAAAATGGCTTTAAAATGACTGCTGATGAGCTTAAAAATGCTATCACTTCAAAAACTAAAATTTTGATGTTAAACTCACCTTCAAATCCAGTGGGTTCAGTATACACCAAAGATGAACTAAAAGCCTTGGCTAAGGTACTTGAGGGTACAAATATCATTGTATTAAGTGATGAAATGTATGAGAAGCTTTGCTATGATGATTTTAAATTTCATGCCTTTGCAAGCGTGAGCGAAGATGCTTTAAAAAGAACAGTTACTATCAATGGGCTAAGCAAGTGTGCAGCAATGCCTGGTTGGCGTTTTGGCTATATGGCAAGTAAAAACAAAGAACTCAACGCTGCTGTAAAAAGGCTTCAAGGACAAAGTACCTCAAATATATGCTCCATTACCCAGCACGCAGCAACGGCTGCTCTTTTAGGAAAAGCAAATGAAGATGTGGAAAAAATGCGGATAGAGTTTCAAAAAAGAAGAGACAAGGCTTGCGAACTTCTTTCAAAAATAGATACCATAAGCTTTTATAAACCAGAAGGAGCTTTTTATCTTTTCATTAATATATCAAAACTTCAAAAAGATTCTATGAAATTTTGTCAACAACTACTTGAACAAAAAAAGGTCGCTGTTGTGCCGGGCGTTGGTTTTGGTATGGATGGATACTTTCGTTTTTCTTATGCTACAAGCATGGATAATATCATCAAAGGTATAGAACGCATAAGTGATTTTATACAAAATTATAAGGCTTAAAAAATCAAAAGTTGATGAAAAGAATAGTCGTAAAAGTAGGCTCACATATCATTAGCGAAAAAAATACCATAAGCAAGGAAAGAGTGCAGAATTTAGTCTCCTTTCTTGCCTTGCTTATGCAAAAATATGAAGTGATTTTGGTCAGTTCAGCTGCCATTTCGACAGGACAAACAAAACTTAATATAAAGCGAGATAATCTCACTAATAAACAGGTTTTAGCTGCTATTGGTCAACCCTTACTTATACAAATTTACAATGAGTTTTTAGCCCCTTTTAATAAAATTGGCGGACAAGTCTTACTCACAGCTAAAAATTTTGATTCAAGAAGAGCAACAAAACTCGCAAAAAACACCATAGAAGCTATGCTTTCTTATAAAATCCTACCTATAATCAACGAAAATGACACCATAGATACAGGAGAGATCATTTTTGGAGATAATGACAGCTTATCAGCATATACAACTCATTTCTTTGAAGCTGATATGCTCGTAATTTTAAGTGATATAGACGGCTTTTATGATAAAAATCCTCATGAATTTAAAAACGCCAAACTCTTATCAAAAGTCAGCAAAATCGATGCAAAATGGCTTGAAGCTGAAATAAAAACAGGAAGCGAGCATGGAACAGGTGGCATTATCACCAAACTAAAGGCTGCTGAGTTTTTGCTTGAACGAGGTAGAAAAATGTTTCTAACTAGCGGTTTTGATCTTTGCGTAGCTAAAACTTTTTTACTTGAGGGCAAACAAATTGGCGGAACTTTATTTTCCTAATTGTAACTTTTATAAATAAGCTTTGCGTTTTTACTCAAAAAAAGCTTATCATTTCGCTTTTCAAGTCTAAATTCTTTATTCACAAAAGCTTTATTTTTAAGTTCAAGCACAAGACTTTCATCAAATTCAGGTAAAAAAAGCTCAGCTTTCACGCCCTCGATGATCACAAAAGCAGCACTTGTAGCATTTTCATCTTGCATATTTTTTAAAGCTACTGCCTCTTCAAAAAGCCTCAGGCAAGTATTTTTAAGTTTGCTAAAAGTATATCCAGCAGCTATTAAACAACCATTATTATCCTTTGCTCCACCTAAAGCTTTGTCTTCTGAATTGAACTCATTTTTTGTCGCACAAGAAATAAAAAATAAAGTCATAAAAATCAAACCGATTTTAAACATTTTTCTCTCCTTAAATTTACATAAAAACTTTAAATTTATATTCATTTTTTAAATCCTTTAAACTACATTTAAGCCTTCTAAATTTTAGAAGCTTCTTTATTTTTCTTTCCCCACTCACACATGGCATTAAGCACAGGGATTAGGGATTTTCCGCGTTTTGAAAGGCTGTATTCTACCTTTGGTGGAATTTGGGGATATTCTTTGCGAATGATGAGCTTATCAGCTTCAAGCTCTCTTAAAGCATTCGTTAAGGTTTTAAAGGAAATGCCCTTTAAATAGCGTTTCATTTCATTATATCGAACCACTTCCTCACGCGATAAACAATACAAAATACTCATCTTATACTTCCCGCTGATCAAAGAAAGCGTGTAGGCAAAAGGACTTTGCTCAAGAGAGCTTACACAAGCATTTTGCTCATCTTTTTCTAAAACCTCATCTGTAAAATCATTTATAAATTTCGTCATTTTTCACACTCCTTTTTGCTCGTATCTTACCTTAAATTTCGTATTGCATTCTAACAAAGTTTGATTTATAATTGCAAAATATTTTGAAAATTAAGGAAATTTCAATGAAAAAAATCAAAATAGAAGTTATAAAAACGCATTTTGACGAGGATTTGGCTAAGGAATTTGGCGTAAAAACTCCCTGTCCTGCCCATAGCGTAGGACAAGTTTTCATAAGCAACGGCTTTGATAAGCCAGAAAATTTTTGCGATGAGGCTTGGAAAGCGATTTATCAATATGTCTTTGCTCTTGCTCATATGAGTAAGGAGGAAATTTTTTATTTCAAAGACTGGATCACAAAGCCCGGAGTTGCCATAAATTCATGCAATGACGGCGTTAGACCTGTGATTTTTAAGCTCACTCAGCTTGATGAAAAGGCTGAAAGGGCTGAAATTTACGAGGCTCATTTGTGATTTATCTTTTTAGATCAAAGCAAGGCTTGAAATGATTTTTACCATTTTTATACTAAGCCTTATAGCAATCCTTTTAAGACCTTTAAATTTAGGCGTTTGGGTGTATTCAAGCTTGGGTGCATTTTGCGTTCTTTTGCTTGGAAGCTTTGGCTTGGTGGAATTTACTTTTGAGGATTTAAGCAAGATTTTTGCTTTGGTTTGGGATAGCTCTTTGGCTCTTATTTGCCTTATCGTGCTTTGTTTTTGTCTTGAAATTTTGGGCTTTTTTGAGTATATTTCTCATCAAATTTTGCGAGTTTCAAGGCGAAATTTAGAGCTTTCAAGCTTTAGGCTTTGCTTTTTTTATTTATTTTTACAGCCTTTGTGAGTGCGTTTTTTAGCAATGACGGGGCGATTTTGATTTTAACGCCCATTGATAAATTTACTATATAAAGAAAATACTATTTTGTTGATATTATCGATAGCAACAGCCATAATCTATTTTTATAACGAATATTTTGCTTATATTTTAGCACTTATTATTTGTATCATTCTATACTGAGTAAAAAATTTAGCTTTGGTAAGTTTATATTAGATTGCTTGATATGTATGTTGTTGATACTAAGCTCTATAGTTATATTATTATTTCCAGTAAATTTAATTATAGAATTTCTTAAGAAGTTTGCTTTTGATATTTTAGGACCAACATTCTATTTAGGAAATCTAGATATTTTAAATGATTTTTTATTTGATGCCCTTTCATTTACATTATGTCATATATTGTTTTTTAGTATTTGGTTTTTTTTAGAAAAGAAAGGCATAATAATTAAATATAAAATTTATAAATCAAGTTTTTGGTTTGTATTTATATTATCGACTAGCTTCTGGTGGTTATGTGCAATAAAAATTGCTACAGGACCAATTAAATAAAAGGATAATCAATGCAATTTTTTGCAACCATTTACATTTATCCAATGAATTTTGTTTTACTCATACTCATTCTAATGAGTTAGAAAGGTAGGGACAATGGACAACGAATTTAGTTTTGATAAATTTATACTAGATTGCTTTATATGCTTTGGAGTAATGATAGTATCTGCCATTATATTTTCATATCCATTTGCTTTTATAGTAAATATCATTTTATCTCTACTTGGTGTTGAGCATTTCTCTGTAAAAATATGGTGCTTTGGCGATATGAGTGTAATTCTTTTACCATCATCTTTAGTTATTCCTGTAATTATGATTTTTCTATATAAGAAAAAACTTATAAGTTATAAATTTTATAAAATAAGTTTAATATTGTGTTATATTGTGTTAGTATTTTTTATACTTTTTATAGATTACACATTGAATTGTAATTTTGTTAAATAAGGATTCTCTATGCAATATTTTGTAACCCTATACATTCACCCAATGAATTTTGATGCAACACATGCTTTCTTAGTTTTTACTCATACTCACCATGATTTGATTAGATAAATTAGTCAATATTGAGATAGAAAATATATGACTCAAGATAACTTAAGAGGGTCATTTTTAATTAATTTTAGCAACTCTTTATAGAGATTTTTGCTTTCAATTTTCATATTATCTCTAAATTGACTGCTGAAATTTCGTTTTGACTGCCGAATGTTGTTTCTGTCTCTTTTAAGTGTAATATAGAAAACTTCTTTTTTAATACCTTTAAATTTTGATAATCTTAACTTAGCATATCCCTAGAAATTTTCTATAAGATTAGGCTCGCTTGCAACCTTGCTTTGGCTTGGCTTGCTAGCAAACAAGGGCATTAAAATCAGCCTCAAACAATACCTCAATTTAGCCTCCTAATAACCCTACCTACGCTTTTTGCCACTGTTTTGGCTTTATTTATCTAAGCGTTTTTAAGCTTAAATTTCTTATCGTTTTTATACTCTCTTTTTGGTGCGTATCTTACTTTATTTTTCGTATTGTGCTTTTTAAATGTTTTATGTATAATAAAACTTCAAATTTAAAAACAAGGAGAAAACATGAAAACAGCGTTACTGATCAATGGTTCAAAGAAATTTTCAAATGATGGCACAAGACTAAATGCCACCATGCAAAGCGTAGCCAAAGAATGGCTTGAAAATAAGGGCTATAAAGTGCTTGAAACCATTATAGATAAGGGTTATGATGAGGAAAAAGAGGTGCAAAAATGGCTTGATAGCGAGCTTATCATTTGGCAGTTTCCTGCGTGGTGGATGGGTGAGCCTTGGATCATGAAAGAATACATTGACAAGGTTTTTAGTGCTGGTTTTGGTAAATTTAGTAAAAGCGATGGACGCCACAGAGATAATCCTGATATAAACTACGGCAAAGGTGGGCTAATGCAGGGCAAAAAAGTAATGTTTAGCATGACTTGGAATGCTCCGCTAAATGCCTTTATTAATAAAAATGAGTTCTTTGAGGGTAAGGGTATAGAAACGGTCATTTTTCATCTTCGAAAAGCACACGAATACAATGGTTTTAGCGTTTTGCCAACTTTTATGTGTAATGATGTGGTTAAAAATCCTCAAATTTCAAAATACACAGAGGATTACAAGGCTCATTTAGCAAGGGTTTTGGGCTAAATTTTATTTAAGAAATTTTTAATTTTAAAATAAATTGTTTTTGTTAGCTTTTTAATGTTTTAAGGTATAATTATTCTTTATTATAAAAAGGAGTATATATGAAAAAACTTTTAGCAATTTTTGCTCATCAAGATATGAGCATATCAAGGGTAAATAAGGCAAGAAAAGAGGCTTTAAAGAGCCTTGATAGCGTTTTGATACACGATCTTTATGAAAAATATCCAGACTTTAAAATCGATGTAGCCAAAGAACAAGAGCTTTTAATAGGACATGATAAGGTGCTTTTTTGCTTTCCTATTCATTGGTATAGCTATCCTGTGCTACTTAAAAAATACTTTGATGATGTTTTTACAAAGGGCTTTGCTTATGGACCTGGAGGGGATAAACTTCATCAAAAAAAATTCTCAGTTGCCATTTCTTTTGGAGATAAGGAGCAAAATTTTTCAAAAGAAGGTGCAGTTGGCTTTAGCGTAGATGAAATTCTAAGCCCCTTTAAGGCACTTTGCTATCATTCTCACATCATTTATCAGCCTTATTTTGCTGCTTTTGGGGCAAGTTATGGTCTAGATGAAAAGGGCATAGAGCAAAATACTAAAGAATTTATCGAGTATGTAAAAAATTTATGAGGATAAAATATGAAAACAGCATTACTTTTAAATGGATCTAAGGTTTTTGATGATAGCAAAGCAAAACTTAGTGCAACTCTTCAAGAAGTAGCAAAAACGGAACTTGAAAATAGAGGATACAAAATCATTCAAACCCATATAGATAAGGGTTATAATGAAGATGAGGAAGTGCAAAAATGGCTTGATAGCGAACTTGCGATATGGCAACTTCCTGCGTGGTGGATGGGTGAGCCTTGGATAGTCAAAAAATACATCGATACAATCTTCACAACAAAGGGCTTTGAGAAATTTTTTATAAGCGATGGTCGCCACAGGGATAATCCTGATATAAACTACGGCAAAGGTGGGCTAATGCAGGGCAAAAAAGTTATGCTTAGTGTTACTTGGAATGCCCCACTTCGTGCTTTTACTGATAAAAATGAATTTTTTGAGGGCAAGGGAGTTGAAGCGGTTTATTTTCACTTTCATAAAATACATGAGTTTATCGGTATGACTTGTTTGCCAACTTTTATGTGTAATGATGTGGTCAAAAATCCTCAAATTTCAAAATACATAGAGGATTACAAAACTCATTTAGCAAGGGTTTTAGACTAAATTTTGAAATCTTAAATTTTAACTTAGTCTAATTGGATACAATATGCTAAAAATTACTGATTAGACTAAGGAAAATCCATGATATATTATATCATAGCCTTGCTTATGGGTGTAGCTATAGCCTTACAAGCTCCTATAAATTCAGCACTTGGAAGGTCTTTGCAAGGCTCTCCTCTTATCGCAGCCTTGATTTCTTTTACCATAGGAACAATTTTACTTGCTATCATAGCCTATTTTAACGCAAATTTAAATATAAATGTCTTTAAAGCCCTTGTTCATCAATCATGGTGGAAGTTTTTAGGTGGAATTTTAGGTGCATTTTTTGTCTTTGGAACTATCTTGCTTGCTCCCAAAATAGGGCTTATCAATATGTTTTTGATTATACTTTTTGGACAACTTTTAATGAGTGTGGGCTTAGATCATTTTGGGGCTTTTGAACTCAATAAAAGAGCCATTTCTTGGGAAAAAATACTAGGTCTTGGCATAGTCTTTGTGGGACTTTTGGTCTTTTTTTCAAAAGAACTTTTAAAAAAAGCTTAAGTATCCCTAAAGCTCAAGCTTTAAATTTATCTGGGTATTTTCACTTAAATTTGTGCTGATTTCTTGGATAACTTGCATTAAGCTTTCGAAGTCTTTATTTTCAAGCTCTTTTTTATATACTCCTAAAAAAGAAGAGCTTTGTTCTAAGAATTCTTCTTTTATCTTTTCAAAAAGGCTTTGAAATTCTTCTTGCTTCAATTCACCTTCTTCATTAAAAAGCTCTAGAAATTCATTTTTCAATCTTTCAAGTTCTTCCTTGCTTAAAGAATGAATTCCTTCTAAATTTAACTTATTTAAAAGTTCGGCATTTTTTACACTTTTAAGTAAGATTTTAAGCTTTTCATTTTCATCAAAAATATAATCTTGCATACCAGAGCTAAAACTTTCCTTAGCCTCATCTTTAGCATCTTGTAATCTCTCCTTATCATTTAAAGCTTCGCCATATTCTACTATGCCGTCTAAATTCTTGTCATTTTTTATAGTTTTATCAAGTTCTAAGGCTAGGGTAGCAACTGCAAATTTACCCTCATTATAAAGGCTTTCTTACATAGAGCTATAAACGACATGATGATCTACAAAGGAAGTGTATTTCATTTGCGAGAAATCAAGTTTGAAAGCTGAGCTTGAAATCATTTTATTTATCCTTTAAATTTAATACTAAGGGTTGGGAAAAGTACTATCAGTGTGCGTAGCATCGGCAAAAAGTTAAAATATTTTAACCTTTCGTAAATTTTATTTACAAATTACAAAAATACCATTTTTGAAGCAAATTTTATACTGAAGTATAAATTTAAAAATAAGCAAACTTTTTTACTAAAAAGCAAAAACACCTAAGAATAAATAAGCTAGGAATCATAAATTCCTAGCATTTTACTTACTCACACAGGCATAACACGAATTCTAGGACTAAGCTCTTCTTGCAAAATATTTTCTATAGCATAAAGCGTAGCCCCACTTCCGCTAGAACAGCCGCTACAAGCTCCTAAATAACGGATATAAACATCGATATTTTCAGCTGATTTTTGTATATCAATCACTTCCATATCCCCACCATCACTTTGAAGCATAGCCCTAACCTCAGCATCTAAAACACTTTCTATAGCTTTAAGCTGCTTTACCATAGTCATTTCTTCAAAAGCTAAGTCCTCTTTATTCATTTCCTTAAGCCTTTCTCTTTCCATTTCAGCCCTTGTTTCAGCTAAAATATCCACAAGATAATAATCTTTCTTTTCATGCCCTCCAGGCTTCACACAGGATTTACAAAACGCCCCTGCTTTAGTGTATTGTGTGATTTCTTCTACAGTATGCAAATCATTTAAGCGAATCACATCCTTAATCGTGCCAAGGCTTACTCTAGCACACTCGCACACAATAATTTGATCCTCAAAATCCTCAGGCGAAATCCCCTTATACTGAGCTGCAGCTTGTTTAATCACATCATAAGCCATAACAGAACAATGCATTTTTTGAGGTGGCACGGCTGGAGTTTCTGGATTATCCCTCATTGCAAACTCAACATCTAAATTTGTGATTTTCACAGCCTCATCGACCTTTTTTCCTATGCAAAGATCAACCATAGTATCACTACTTGCTATGGCTGTCCCACAGCCAAAACTTTTAAATTTAGCGTCCTTAATGGTGTCTGTTTTTTCATCCACAAGCCAATAAAGCCTCACAGCATCACCACAGCTTTCAGCTCCAAAATCAGCCACGATAAGTTTTGCATCGGCTTTTTTCGCATCATCTTCTGTAAATTCACCCATATGGCGTGGAGCATTCATTCTGTCTTGAACCTTTTGAGAATATTCATCCCAGATAGAACCACCGATTAAATTATTTTTTCCCATTTCATCCTCCTTTATCTTTGATTTGGATTATAAGCATAAGTGCTTGATATACTTCTTAGCCTTTCGGTCGCCTTTTTAATCTGCTCTATCGCATAATCAATCTCAGCTTCAGTATTAAAACGCGACAAAGAAAGCCTCAAAGCTGTGTGAGCTAGGTCATTTTCAGCCCCTATTGCTTCCATAATTGGATTACTTTCTAAATCCTCGCTGGCACAGGCTGAACCCGTACTTGCCGCAATGCCGTTTTGATTTAAATCCCAAAGCATAGCCTCTCCCTCGACGCCTTTAATGCTTGCTAAAATCGTATTTGGCACTCTATTTTGCCTATTTCCAACCACTGTCGTATCAGGCAAAGTTAAAATAGCGTCCTCAAGCTTATCACGCAAACGACGAATATGGCTATCCTCAAATTCAAGCATAGAATTTGCAATCTTCAAAGCCTCGCCCATAGCCACGATAAAAGGCACATTTAAAGTCCCACTTCTGCGACCTCCCATATGCTCACCTCCGTGCAAAAGTGGAGTAAGCTTTACGCCTTTTTTGATGAAAAGCCCACCAACGCCCTTTGGTCCGTGAAATTTATGAGCTGAAAAAGAAGCTAAATCAATGCCCTCATCTTTTAAATTTATCTTTATCTTGCCCACCGCTTGAGTGGCGTCTGTATGAAATAAAGCCCCAAATTCGTGGGTTATCTCAGCCATTTCTTTGATAGGGAAAATCATACCTGTTTCATTATTTGCCCACATTACACTCACAAGAGCGGTTTTATCACTGATTACTTTTTTTAAATCCTCAGCCGTGCTTAGCCCCTCACTATTTACAGGCAAATCAATTACTTTCACGCCAAGCTGCTTTAAAAACATAGCCGCAGCACTCACTGCAGGGTGTTCGACCCCACTGATAATAACCTCATTTCTTTCTTTGTCTAAAATATGGTCAAAATACACGCTTTTAAAGACCCAATTAATGCTTTCAGTAGCACAGGAAGTGATAATAATATCATCCAAATCACTAGCATTAAGTCCAGCATAAAGCTTATCCATAGCTTCTTTTAAAGCAGAATGAGTTGCACTTCCAAAAGCGTGAAGGCTGTTTGGGTTGCCATAATGCTCCTTAAAAAAAGGAAGCATTAGCTCATAAGCACAGGGGTCTAACATAGTGGTTGCATTATTGTCTAAATACACTTTCATTTGTTCTTGCAATGTTTTTCCTTCGTCGTTTTTTGGTAGGGAAAAAATATGAGATTTATTTTATCCCTTTAAAAATTTCGCAAATAATAACACTAAATTTATAAAAATAAGTTTAAATAAAATATGCTTTTTGATAAAACTCTATTATTCTTAAATGTATTTTGTCTTTGGAATAAACACTGCTAAAATTTTAAATGATAAGTAAAAATGCTTTTATTCAAGCTATGAAATGTTTATGAAGTTTTTTTCAATGTCACATCATCACACTCGCATAGGATTTTAAAACCTTGTCTAAATTTGCTTGTCTTTTTCTATGCTCGATAAAGGCTAAATCAGCTTTATTCCTTGCTTCATTAATGCTTTCAAGCTTTGTATTATCCTCTTGCAAAACATTATTTCTAAGCTCATTAAACTCATTCACCAAAGAATTAATATAAAGCTCATAAATCGAGCTTGAGTTTGCAAATTCTTTGATATTTAAATCCTTTTGATAGTTAAGATATTGCTGATACAAGATAGAAAGCTTGTCGTTATTGGTATTTTTCTTATCCACGCCATTTACATGCAAGTAAAGATCAAAGCTCATTTGTTCTTTATTTTCATTGCGAACATATTTTTCAAAGGCTCTTTCATTGCCAAGCATATTGTAAAAACTTTGATGAGAAATCAAATTTAAAGAAACAGGCTCAATGAAAAAATCCACCTTATCATTGCTTTCTTTTAGATCCTTATGGATAAAATTAACAAGTAAGCCAGACTTTGAAACCTCAGCATTTGTATTAAGATAAGGCTTGATGAGTTCGTTATTTGCTGTGTTATTTATGGCTTCATCAAAATGAAAATTGATGACTTTGTTATCAAGTTTTAAGGGATTTAAAAATTTATTTTGTTCTAAAGCTTCATTAAGCTTATCAGCCGACGGATACACCCTAATGATAGTAGAGTTAAATTCCCCGCTTTCAGTAGAAAAACCTTGTGTTAAATTTAAAATTTCGCTTCTATTTAAGCTTAGATTATCCTGTTTTGCAAATTCTTCATTTGTGGCTTTTAAGACATTGTAGTATTTGTTTAAAACACCGGCTAGATCGATATTTGAAAAGCTCAATCTCTCATCTTGTTTGATCAATTCTTTTGAAATATCATAAGCACTTTTAATGCTAATTTCATAATCCAAAGGAAGCTTTGCCATTTTATTTAGCTCCTTGTCAAAAAAGCCCCTTTCATTTACTCTAAAGCCAAATTCACTTGCATAAGTTCGCTCTTCAAAATCCACTCTAAGTGTTTGTTCTTCATTTTGAATGCTGATAAGTTCATCTTTATTTTTACTTGAAATATCTTGATTTAAGCCCCAAGAAACAGAGGATAAACCCTGATAATTACTTGTGTTAATATTCATTATAAACTCTTTTCAACCTATTTGCTGTTTTTATTTAAGCAAAAGCTATGCCAACTTTTGCATTTTTCATAAAAAATCAAAAAATTTCATTTTTTATCAAATTTCCCTTGACTTAGAGTTGCTCTCATGCTGTATAATTTCTTTATATTTTTACAAAAGGAGAACTTCATGCAAGAAAATTTAGAAGAAGCAAAAGCAGGAAAGAGAATTTCTAGCTTTGGTTGGGCTGTTGCTGATAAAAAAGCTCATTTTAAAGCGATGAAATTTTCTCGCCATAGCGTTGGGGCAAATGATATTTTGATAGAAATTTTATTTGCTGGTATTTGTCATAGCGATATTCACTCAGCAAGAAGTGAATGGAGTGATGGAATTTATCCTATGATACCAGGACATGAAATCGCAGGACGCGTCATAGCCGTAGGTTCTAAGGTCAGTAAATTTAAGGTGGGGGATTTTGCTGGGGTTGGCTGCATGGTCAATTCATGTGGCGAATGTGAAGCATGCAAAAAAAGCCATGAACAATTTTGCGAAAATGGCAAGAGCGTTTTTACTTACAACTGCACTGATTATTTTCATGATAATGAACCAACCTACGGAGGATACAGCAACAACATAGTCGTGAGCGAAAAATTTGCGATAAAAGTTCCTCAAAATGCTCCACTTGATAAGGTAGCACCTTTGCTTTGTGCGGGCATTACGACTTATTCGCCTCTTAAATTTTCAAAGGTTAAAAAGGGTTCAGTTGTCGGCGTAGCTGGCTTTGGCGGACTTGGAATGATGGCTTTAAAATACGCTGTTAAAATGGGTGCTGAAGTTTTTGTCTTTGCTCGCAATGAAAAAAGAAAAGAAGAAGCTTTAAAAATGGGTGCAAAAGCTCTTTATACTACCGATAAGCTAAAAGAAGTGAAAGAAAAATTTGATCTCATCATCTCAACCATACCAACAGCTTATAATCCAAGCGTTTATCTTGATCTTTTGACATACGGCGGAGAACTCAGTATAGTAGGCTTGCCGCCAACAGAAGTCATGCCAAAAATCTCTTTAAATTCTTTTGTATTTAAGGCAAACAAAAGAGTGTATGGCTCTTTAATAGGAGGGATAAAAGAAACTCAAGAAATGCTTGATTTTTCTTTAGAAAATGAAATTTATCCAGAAACAAAGATCATTACAGCAGATAAAATCGATGAAGCCTATGAAAATCTTACAAATGGAGGAGGCGGAGGATTTCGCTATGTCATAGACATCAAAAAGTCTTTGTAGGATATTTTGACAAGGTTTTAGCCTTGTCAAATTTAATTATTTCTTAACTTTTTTCTTACTTTCAAGCACCAAGGATAAAGCATTGATCACTTCTAAAAGCAAGGAAAGGTTGTGGGTATCTAGCACATACCATTCTTTTGCGCCCTCAAAAGGCTCGCCAACGCTTGAAGTGGGGGCGATATTTTGCAAAACCGCGTATTTTTTTACAAAAACCCGCTCTAGCAAACCAAGAAAAGCACCTTTTTCTCGCCCTTATCATGCAGATAAATGCAGTATTCGCCAAACATTTTTCTAGCACTAAAGCTAAATTCGCTTCCGCAATTTTCACATTGCTCTAGGACAAAATCCTTAAACTCAGCACTTGTAGCCATAAATTCCCTTTCATTTTTAAAAGGCATTTTATCCAAATGAGCTAAGCTTTATCTTTATCCTTATGAAAAATCATTTTTAAAAATTTCTATACTTAATTTTTCATGTTGATAGCTTTTTGTATCATCTGATCGCTTGTTGTGATACTTTTTGAGCTTGCATCGTATGCTTTTTGCATGACGATAAGATTTGTAAGCTCTACGCTTAAATCAGCATTTGACATCTCAAGCCTTTTGCTTCTAAAATTTGCTGTATAAACAAGTTCTCCGTCTCTTAAAAGAAAACTTGCCGCACCGCTATTTGAAGTAGGCGAGAAAAGATTGTTTCCAGCACTTGCTAAACCTTGTTCATTAATGAAATTATAAAGTGCAAGTTTTCCAACCGTCGCTGTTTTGCCATTTGAAAAAGTGGCGATTAAAGAGCCGTCTTTTTCTATGTCATAATAGCTAAAAAATCCCTCAGCAAAGCCGTCTGATTTTGGATTTATAGTATCTTGAGTGCTTGTTTTAGACATGTAAATTCCATCAAAGCCTGAACCTATGACATTTGGATCATAAGGCGTGCCTAAATTGACATTGATCGTTCCTCCATTTGGATTGGCTACACTTGTAAGTGTATTTGAGATCAAAGCTCCAGCTTCGTTAAATCTTACTTCTCCTGTGCTAGCATTTCCTATAGGATTTTTATCACTATCAAGCATTTGTGCTGTTATAGTATAAACAGCTATATCATCAACCTGAGGTAAAACCCTATCTAAGGTATATCTTAGTATATTTCTTGAGCCATCAGCATTAAATACATCAGCTTCCATGATCTTTTTATCTGCAACCTCTCTTTGTGTTGCAAGAACTGAAGAATTTATACTCAAACTATCCTTATCAAGCCCCGGAAGTTGTAAATCAGCTGTTTTAAAATTTAAATCAGCGTCCAAATAAGCCTCAACACTTGCTCTTACACCATTTGCATCAACTAAATTTAAAATCACCCTTTCGCCCTCTTTAGCCGAAAAAACCTTATCCTGTCCAACCTGCCCACTTATACTTATCTTATCATCAGCAGTTCTTGTGATCGTAAAATCATTTGGATCAAGATCAATTTCTACGACTTCAGTTCTTGTGTCTGATTTTAAATTTCCACTCCAACTCACATTTTGAGTTACTTCAGGAGCGTAATAAATATTATTTGGAACAGAAAGCTTTGTTTGTGCTGTTGCCGTGCCAAGAGAAAAACTTTGAGAAGGATTATTTACAATAAAACCTGAGCTTATATAAGCGTTTGTTCCGCTATTTTTACCCATAAGCTGGGCTACTCTATCGCTATAAGTGGTAGCTTGAAAATTTGGATTCATCGTGCCTAAAACATAATTTCCATTTGCATCAACCAAATCTCCATTAGCATCTCTTAAAAAAGCCCCATTTCTGGTATAATAAGCATTTCCATCGCTCCCAAGAACACCAAAAAATCCCTTTCCCTCTAAAGCAACATCAAATTCTCCACCCGTATCAGAAAAAGAACCTTGAGAAAAGATAAGCTTGCTAGCAGCTTCAGTACCGCCTAATCCACCTTGGGAAGGATTGCTTGAGTGTGAGCCTATCCTTTTATAAAAAATATCCCTAAACTCAGCACTAGAGTATTTAAAACCGGGAGTATTAACATTAGCAATATTGTTTGAAGTAACATCTATCCCAAATCCTTGCGATTTTACTCCTAAAATTCCATTATAAAAAGATCCTGTCATTGCTTATCCTTATTTAATGCCTACTTAATCAAGTTGTTTTTTTATCAGTGCTTTCTTCCTTTTTATCACTACTTTGTGAATTATTTGCTAAAGCACCTGAAAAATTGCTATCTGTAATTTCAGTAATCTTATCAAAGGTTACATATTTTCCTGCAAGCTTGGCATTAGCTACCCCATCTATAAATTTCACAGATTCTATAGGATAAGCTCCAAATACACTCGTCGAAGTGCCACCATCAACATCTTTATAGCTCGTTTTGATCGTATAATTTCCAGCACCGGCAAAATTTCCATCATTATCCTTTCCGTCCCAAGAATAATCATGACTTCCAGCACTTTGCGTTCCAGAAAGCTTGATCTCACGGATTACCTTACCATTAGAATCTAAAACACTAAGCGTAATCCCAGCTTCTGTACTTGCCTTTGGCAGATACATTCTAAAGCTTGCTCCATCATTGACATCAGATGATAAAGGTATAGAACTTTCATCAACTACAGCCATTTTTCCTATGGCTCCTAACAAAGCCATGTTTGCATTTGAAACCATAACTGTTGAAAGCTGAGACATGGTTTCAACCATTTGCTGCATAGTTGTATTTGTGTTTTGTTGCATTTCAAGAGCTGAAAGCTGTGAAGTTTGCGTAAGCATTTTATCACTATCCATAGGATCAGTTGGATCTTGGTGCTGAAGCTCTATCAAAAGAAGCTTTAAGAAAGCATCTTTATCTAAAGTTGCACCCGGATTACTTACGATTTGGTTTGAACTTGTCGCTGCTGTGTTTGTTACTTGTGAAGTTGTTGCCATTTCTTGCTCCCCTAATGATCTATATTCTTAAAATATATTAAGCACTTTTTGTTCCAAATTTAAAAATACTTAGCTAAAACAAGCTCTAAATTTGGCTTTTCTTCAGAATTTAAGGCATTGATTTCTTCCTTAAATCCATGACCGCTACGATTTTTACCTTGATTTTGATCTTTTTTGCTTTGATCGCTAAAATTCATCTCAAGCCCTGTAAATCCCATATTTACAAGTGAGTTTTTAAACTCGGCTTGATTTTGCAAAAAGAGATTCATTGCATTTGTGTTTGAGTTGAAATTAATGTGAAGATTATTTCCCCTTTGCACTAAAGTAACTTCAACCTCGCCTAAATTTGACGGATTTAAAGTGATATTTAGTCTTGTGATCGGAGCTTTATAGTTTTGCATTTGCTCTTTAAGATCACTTGCAAAGCTTTGAAAGGTCTCCTTGACATTGACATTTGCCTTGATTTCATTTTGAGAAACCCTATTTAGATCCTTTACCAAGTGATTTAACTCATTCATGCTTTCATCTTTAGAAAAAACGCTTTTAAAGCTTTCATTTTGCACATCAAATTGATCGTTATGCGTTGATTTTTGCACATTTTGAGTATTTGAAGCACCATTTTTACTTGTAGAAAGCTTTGTTAAAACATCATCAAGCAAACTTTTAGTTTCATTAAAATTTTTAGGCTCTGTGTTGACTTGCGTTTTTATATTATTTACAGATTTATCGTTTACTTGCTGTGAGGATTTATCTGTATTTAAGGCTATATTTTCATTCAAATTGAGCTTTTCTTCTTTAACATTACTCTTATTTTGAGTCTTTTTATCCTCAGTATTTTGCTTTATTTGCTGAGCTTGAGTATTGACGCTCCTTTGTAAATTCTCATTTGCTGAAGGTGTATTTACTTTTTGAGCTGTTAAAACCTGCTCGCTTGTATTGTTTTTGACATTTTGCATTAAAGGTTCTTGAGTTTGTTTTAAAGAGCTCATTTCCTTTTTCTCGCTTTTCTCACTCAAGATTGAAGCTGATTTTATATCTGAAGCAATGTGTTTGTTTTCGCTCTTTTGCTCTTTTACAAGTTCTTTTTCAAGAATTTGAGTTGATTTTATATCTGTTGTTTTTTGTTTTTCCTCATCAAGAACCTTTAATTTTTCTTCCTGCACATCAAGTTTTTTAGGCTCATTTTTTGGATCTTTTTTTTCTGGTGTAAGCTCAAGTTTATTTCCTTCTTCTTTGAGGGAACTTATTTTTGTATCAGGCTTTATTTCTTTGCTCGGTTTTAACTCTTCTTCAGCCACAAAATGAGTTTTTGACTTTTCATCAAATTTTAGCTCTTCTTTTGCCTGTTTTGTTCCAGCCTTACTAAGTTCATGCATATCATCTTGTAAATTTGTCTTAAGATCTTTTTTATCTTCTTTGTGATTATCCACGATAATACTTTGTTGCTCTAGCTTTGGTGTTTCTTTTTTATCTTGCGTTTTTGCATGAGTTTTTGTATCTTTTTTGGTATGAAGATCAAGACTTTGCAAGGTCTTTTTAAGCACATTTTCTTGAGAAATATTTGTTTTTTTAGAGCTTGGAAGTTCTTGTTTTTGAGAAAGATCTTCCATGATTTTTGAAATTTTTTGATTTAAGACATCTTTAAAAACACTTTGCACAGAATTTGTAAAAAAATTCGCCTTGTCTAAATTTGGAAAAGAACTTTTTACCTCAAGCAAACGATCAACTCTTATATTTTTAACATTCAAATTTAAATTTTTAGCTAAATCTAAAAGTTCGTTTAAGCTCTTAGCACCTTTTAAAGCTTGTAAGTTCTGCTCTGTTTTAACAAAGTCTTGAGCCTTGCTTGAAAGATTTGCAAGTTTTACATCACTTGTATCAATCTTAAGCTTTTCTAAAACGCCCAAAACCTCCATAAAGCTTAAATTTTCAAATATAGAAGTCTTTTCTACCTCGTCAAATTCGCCCTTTTGAATACTTGCCATAGCCTCACTCACCACTTCTTTTGGTGTGATCTTCATGTTTTCAGGCAAAAACTCATTTGTCTCATCAATAGCTTGCACCAAAGAAGCTAAAAAGCTTTGTTCATCTTGAGTGCTGTTATCTGCCTTATCAGCTACACTTTTTGATGAATTTGTGTTCTTAGCACTTGCTTTAGGTGCTACTGAAAGCACATCTTGGACTATACTTGACATAAAATCTCCTTAAATCTTATAAAAATTCACTTTTGGCTAAATTTGGAAAACTCTCTCTTAGGCTTTCTGTGCTATAAATTTTAAGCATTTTGTTTTTTAGGCTTAAAGTTTGTACAAGCTCTAAAAGTTCTTCTAAATTTTGAGTATTTTGAATTTTTTCAAAATTTTCTTCATTGGCTAAAATTTCTGTTAAATCACTTGAAAATCTCACGATTTTTTCATCTTGAGCTTCTGATCTTAGCATTTCTAAAAACTCTAAAATTTGGATTAAAGTTTCATTCTTTCTGTTTGTTCCTAACTCTTCGTTAAACTCCACTAAAAGTTCGCTGTTGATTGGTTTTGACATTTTGTCTCCTTTAAAAAATGTTTATTTGCACAAGTTAAAGCAAGAAGTGTTCCAAGTTTTGATTTTTGAAATTTAAGCTAAATTTTTATATAATTTTGGCTTTAAATTTAAGGAGAAAATCTTGCAAAATATTAGAAATATAGCAGTTATCGCTCATGTTGATCATGGAAAAACCACTATGGTCGATGAACTTTTGAAACAATCAGGCACTTTTAGCGAACGCGAGCAAATTAGCGAACGCGTTATGGATAGCAACGATATCGAGAAAGAACGCGGTATCACCATACTTTCAAAAAACACCGCCATTAATTATAAAGGCACAAAAATCAATATCATCGATACTCCGGGACACGCTGATTTTGGTGGCGAGGTTGAACGGGTTTTAAAGATGATAGACGGGGTTTTGCTTCTTGTTGATGCACAAGAAGGCGTTATGCCACAAACTAAATTTGTGGTAAAAAAAGCCTTAAATTTAGGGCTTAAACCCATAGTCGTGATCAATAAGATAGACAAACCAGCAGCCGATCCTGAAAGAGTGATCAATGAAATTTTCGATCTTTTCGTAGCCTTAGATGCAAATGATGAACAACTTGACTTTGCTATCGTTTATGCAGCGGCTAAAAATGGCTATGCAAAGCTTGATTTAAACGATGAGAGCAAGGATATGCAACCCTTGTTTGAGACAATTTTAAGCCGTGTTCCTGCTCCAAGTGGAAGTAACGAAAATCCTTTGCAACTTCAAGTTTTCACGCTTGGTTATGATAATTTCGTGGGTAAAATAGGTATCGCAAGAATTTTTAACGGCATAGTGAAAAAAAATCAAAGCGTAACCTTGGCTAAGGCTGACGGCACTAAGGTAAATGGACGGGTTTCAAAGCTTATCGGCTTTATGGGCTTGGAAAAAATGGACATTGAGGAAGCTTATAGCGGGGATATCGTTGCAGTTGCTGGCTTTGAAGCCTTAGATGTTGGCGATAGCGTGGTTGATCCGAACAATCCTCAGCCTCTTGATCCTCTTCACATAGAAGAGCCGACCCTAAGCATAGTTTTTAGCGTTAATGATGGTCCTTTGGCTGGAACAGAGGGCAAGCATGTAACTTCAAACAAAATCGCCGAACGCTTGGAAGCTGAGATGAAAACAAATATCGCGATGAAATTTGAAGCCAGTGGCGAGGGTAAATTTAAGGTCAGCGGAAGAGGGGAATTGCAAATCACCATTTTAGCTGAAAATATGCGTCGTGAGGGCTTTGAGTTTTGCATGGGGCGTCCTGAGGTTATCGTTAAAAACGAGGGAGGCACTAGAACTGAGCCTTTTGAGCATTTGGTTATCGATGTGCCTGATGAATTTAGCGGAACAGTCATCGAAAAGCTTGGAAAAAGAAAGGCTGAGATGAAAACTATGGCTCCAACAGGAGATGGGCAAACTAGGCTTGAATTTGAGATACCGGCTCGTGGGCTTATCGGCTTT
Source organism: Campylobacter sp. MIT 99-7217 (assembly GCF_006864365.1). Lineage (NCBI taxonomy): Bacteria > Pseudomonadati > Campylobacterota > Epsilonproteobacteria > Campylobacterales > Campylobacteraceae > Campylobacter > Campylobacter sp. MIT 99-7217. Next base: position 63,634 of record NZ_QHLJ01000006.1, on the reverse strand, counting down.
CGCTCGCAGTTTTTAACCGATACTAAGGGCGAGGGCGTGATGAATCACAGCTTTTTAGAATTTCGTCCTTTTAGTGGAGCAGTAGAAAAGCGAAATAATGGTGCTTTGATCAGCATGGAAAATGGCGTGGCACTTGGGTATTCGCTTTTTAATCTTCAAGATAGAGGTGTGCTTTTTATCGAGCCTCAAACTAAGGTTTATACAGGAATGATCATAGGCGAGCATAGCCGTCCAAATGATCTTGATGTAAATCCTATCAAGGGTAAAAATCTTACAAATGTTAGAGCTAGTGGAAGTGATGATGCTATCAAGCTTGTGCCACCTAGAAAACTGAGCCTTGAAAGAGCTTTGGAATGGATAGAAGAAGATGAGCTAGTCGAGGTTACGCCTGTAAATGTTCGCGTTCGCAAAAGATATCTTGATCCAACCCAAAGAAAAAGAATGGAAAAATCAAAATCTTGAGTGAAATTTACGCAGACATAAACCAGCTTCAAGCAAAGCGAAAAGTCCTTTTTAAGCGTATAAAAACGGCTAAATTTTTAGGCTTTTTAGAAGGCTTTGCTTTTTTTGTTTTGGCGTATTATTTTTGTAAAGATGTCGTGATTTCCATAGCTCTTGCAGCACTTTTTGCCGTGGCTTTTTTTAGGCTTTTTACCCAACGCATTTTAAGAGAAAAAAATATACTTGATGCACAAATTTTAGGGCTTTTTTTACAAAAAAATGAAGCTAAATTTAGTGATGAAACATGCAAGGGCTTTGATTTGGCTGAGTTTGAGATAAAAGATTTTAAAGCAAATAATGCCTTGGAATTTAGGGATTTTTTTCTTTTTGATGTGAGCTTTAAAAATGCTTCAAATGAGCTTTTTTTAGGTGTTTTGATGAGCTTAAAAGGAGGACATTTTAAAAAGCGTGAAAGTCTTGAAGAAAATGAGCTTTTTAAAAAGCTTAAAGAGCCAAATTTTAACACCTCAAAGCTTTATATCAAAAACAATCTAGCCTTAATCCCAAGCCTTAGCAATCCTTTTTTTATCTCAAATAACTTAAGCGTAGAAGAAAATTTCAAACAAATGAATGCAAATTTAGCCAAGCTTGAAGAACTTATTTTAAAATAAAAGCAAACCTAAAAAAGAAGCTCCCCAAAAGGGGAGAAATAAGTAAAAATTATTTGATTACGCCGCAAGCAAATCTTGCACCGCCACCGCCAAGAGCAGCTGGGTGATCATGAAAGTTGTCTCCACCTACATGAACCATTAAAGCGTGTTTTTTAAGCTCATCTAAAGTCTTGATCTTAGGTGCTAAAACAGGTGTATTAGCAACGCCTTGTGCATCAGCATATAAAGCTGGTAAATCTCCCTTATGACCATTAGCACTCCAAGGATAAGAATGTGCGTTAGTTTTATCAGGATCCCAGTGTCCGCCTGCTTTTAATCCTAAACCTTGTTTAGTCTTACCGCAGTCTGCTTTTTCATGAACATGAAAACCATGAATTCCTGCTGGAATATCTTTTAAATTAGGATAAAATACTACTCCGTGTTCTGTTTGAACAGCTACAACTTCGCCAATTGGAGTATTTTTCTTTTCGCCCAACATTTGCATAGGAATCACTAGGTGATTAGCTTCACTTTTTGGATCATAAAGCTTTGTATTGTCTTCATCTGCGATAACAGAAGATGAAAGGCAAGCAGCAACTAAAGCACTTACTAAAATTTTTGATCTAATTTTCATAAGATCTCCCTTTTCTTAGAATTTGTTTGTTTTAAAAAAACCCTATTATTTTATTACTTACAAACTTAATACCAGGTAAAATAAAATAAAATCTTTTGTTTTAGCAACTTTGGTTACTATTTGAAACAAGATTAAGAAAATAATAAGAATATCAGAAAAATTTAAGAAAAATGACGGAAAAACTCCGTCACGAATTTAAGCTAAAGCTTTTTTTGCACTTTCTACGATCTTAGAAAATGCGTTTAGATCATTCATCGCTAAATCAGCCAAAATTTTTCTATCAAGCTCTATATTTGCTTTTTTAAGTCCATTCATAAAGCGAGAATACGAAATATCATTTAACCTGCAAGCTGCATTGATACGCACGATCCAAAGACGGCGAAAATCTCTTTTTTTACGACGCCTATCACGATAAGCATAAACAAGACTTCTTTCTAGTTGTTCTTTTGCCTTTCTAAAATGCTTACGGCGACCGCTATAAAAACCTCTTGCAAGCTTTAAAATCTTTTTATGTCTGCGGCGTCTTACTACGCCTGTTTTTACTCTTGCCATTTTTATCCTTTCATAAAGTGGCGTCCAAATTTGGAGCTTTCCCTAATGTTAGGGGAGTTTTGAATGACTTTTGTCAAAAACTTTGCTGAATCAAATGCCAAGCATTTTTTCAACAGCCTTTACATTTGTGCTATGCACATATTTAGCAGTGCGAAGATCACGCATTCTTTTTGCAGGTTTTTTGGTCAAAATATGGCTTCTAAATGCAGAGCCTCTTTTGATCTTGTTTTTACCTACTTTAAAGCGTTTAACAGCACTTTTTACGCTTTTCATTTTTGGCATTTTTTTCCTTTAAAATTAAAAAGTGAAACGCTAAATTTACTACAATTTTGCTTTTTTAAAGCTTAAATGCATAAATTTATGGATAAAGATGAAGATTATATAATCTTTAAATTCAAAGTATTTTTAATGATTTAAAGATTATATTATTTAGTTTTTACACATCTAAGTGTTTGACATCTTTAGCATGAGTTTGGATATAATCTCTTCTAGGCTCGACATCATCACCCATAAAGAGATTAAAAGTATCACTAGCACTTGCAGCATCTTTAACTGAAATTTGAAGCAAACGACGATTTTCAGGATCCATTGTAGTATCCCAAAGCTGATCAGGATTCATCTCGCCAAGTCCTTTATAACGCTGTATATAAGCACCTTTCTTGGCATTTTTTTCAACCTCATCTAAAAGCTCTAAAATGTCCTTATCAAAGTTAAAATCCCTTTCTTTGATCTTGCTATAAATATAAACAGCTTCTTCATAAAGCGGATTTGTAAAAAGCTCATCATTTATGATAAGCTCTTCAAGACCGCTTTCAGTTTGCACGAAAATACGAATTTCTTTTTCATTAACATAAGAATTTAAGATATTATGTCCTTGTTTTTCAAGAAATTCTTTTGTAGTGGAGAAAAGCTTTTGATTATCTGTGCTGATTAAATCAGGATTTTCTATCAAATGGCGGATCACAGAAATAACGCTAAATCTTTTTTCAAGCTCTTTTAAAATGCTTTTATAAGCAGCAACGATCTTTAAAAACTCTTTTAAATCATTTAGCCCAACGCCCTCATAACTCGAGCTTTCTATGCCTGTTTCAATTAAAAATTCATTCAAAGCCTTTTCATCTTTGAGATAAATTTCTTTTTTTTGTCCCTTTTTATAGCGATAAAGTGGAGGCTGGGCAAGATAAATGTGTCCATTTGCCACAAGTTCATTCATGAAGCGGAAGAAAAAGGTTAAAAGCAGGGTTTGAATATGAGAGCCATCAACATCAGCATCAGTCATAATGATGATCTTATGATAACGAAGCTTGTTAATGTCAAAATCATCGCCTATACCGCAACCAAAAGCGGTGATCATATTTTTAATCTCTTCGCTTTTTAAAATCTTATCAAGCCTTGCTTTTTCGACATTTAAAATCTTACCTCTTAAAGGCAAAATAGCTTGAAAACTTCTTTCACGCCCTTGTTTAGCAGAACCGCCCGCACTATCGCCCTCCACAAGATAAATTTCACTCTCGCTTGGATCTTTACTTTGACAATCAGCAAGTTTTCCAGGCAAAGTGCCTACACTTAAGCCCTCTTTTTTTCGTGTAAGCTCTCTTGCTTTTTTTGCTGCTTCACGCCCTCTTGCTGCCATAAGAGCTTTATTCATAATGGCTCTTGCCTCGATAGGATTTTCTTCAAAATACTTACTTAAAAACTGAGAAGTGATCTTTGAAACTATAGGGCGAACATAACTTGAGCCAAGTTTGCCCTTGGTTTGTCCTTCAAACTGAGGCTCAGGAACTTTAACGCTCACTATAGCGATAAGCCCCTCGCGCACATCATCGCCGGTGATTTTATTATCCTTTTCTCTTGCACTTGCATTAGCTTCTATGTAATTACTAATAACCCTTGTAAGTCCCATTCTAAAGCCTGCTTCGTGCGTTCCTCCGTCTGGAGTTTTGATATTATTTACAAAAGAAAGCAGGTTTTCTGTGTAGCTGTCATTGTAAAGTAAGGCTACTTCAACATTTACATTATCTTCATCAGTAGTAAAGAAAATCGGCTTTGTTAGGGCTTCTTTTTTGTTTAAATCGCTTACAAATTGTGAAATTCCGCCATCAAAATGAAAGCTTTCTTCCTTGCCGGCTCTATTATCTTTGAAATTTATAGTGATTTTAGGATTAAGATAAGCAAGTTCTCTAAATCTCTTAGCCAAAATTTCATAATCAAAACTTGTTACTTCAAAAATACTCTCATCAGGGAAAAATTCTATCGTTGTTCCTGTTTGATTGCTTTTTCCTATGGTTTCAAACTCGCTTGTAGGAATGCCCTTACTAAATTCTTGACGATAAATTTCTCCATCTCTTTGAACTGTGGCTACGAGTTTTTTTGAAAGTGCATTCACAACAGAAACCCCAACGCCGTGAAGTCCCCCTGAAACCTTATAAGTATCACTATCAAATTTACCGCCTGCATGAAGCACGGTTAAAACTACCGTTAGAGTAGGAATTTTTTCCGTTGGGTGAATACCCACAGGAATACCACGCCCATTATCACGCACGATACAACTTCCCTCATCAGTAAGTTCAATGTCTATTTTATCACAATGTCCTGCCATTGCTTCATCTATCGCATTATCAACAACTTCATAAATCATATGATGAAGTCCGGCTACATTTGTATCGCCTATATACATTCCCGGGCGTTTTCTAACTGCTTCTAGCCCTTTTAAGACCTTGATATTTCCTTCGCCGTATTTATTTTCTTGCATGATTTTCCTTATAAAATAACTGGCATGATGATAGTTTGAAGTTCATCACAACTAACGATAAACGCAAGATCAGGTTCATTGATCTTAAGTTTAAAACTTTCACTTTCAATAGAACTTAAAAAGTCCATGAGGAATTTTATTTTTATATTTAAAGAAAAATTTTCTTTTATATCAAGTTCTGTTTCAAGCTCGGTTTTTGCTTCCATATTGTCTAAACTTATACCCTCAAAGATGATTTTTTCTTTTGTAAAATTAAGTTTCATTTTTTCAGTTACGACACTGATTTTTTTGAGGCTATCGATAAAATCTTCAGTTTTTAGTGTAAATTCTTGATTGATTTGTTTTGGGATAACTCTTTCATAATCAGGGAATTTATCATTGATGAGCTTAGTAAAAAACTCAAAATTATCATTTTTAGCAATAAGCATGGTTTCATCATAAAAAATTTCAATCTTTTCATAAAAGAGCTTTTGCATTTCTATAATGGCTTTTTTTGGTATGCTAAGGGAAAATTCTTTATCATTTGTCTTATCTAAAGTAAATATAGCTAATCTTTTTGTATCTGTTCCAACGAAATTGATTTTATCTGTTTTTATATCAAGCAAAGCACCATTTAAAGAATATTTTGGATTATTTGTATCAATGGCTGGTAGGATTTTTTTAAGGCTTCTACTTAAATCTCCTGAATCAATATCAAATTTAGCTTTTTCTTCAGTGCTAGGAAAATTTGGAAAATCCTCATGGTTGAACATAGGGAATTTGTATTTTGTCCCTTTTTGGCGAATAAATAAAAAATTATCTATGGTTTCAAGGATTATTTCTTCGTTGTTTAGGCTTTTAACGACATCAACAATACTTTTTGCATTCACAGTTGCAAAGCCGTTATTTTCGATTTTGATCTTTTTGATTTTGTAATTAAGTCCTATATCTCGGTCAGTTGCTTTGATGATCAAGCCCTCATCATTTGCTTCAAAAAACAAATGTGAAGTGATAGTACTTGAATCCTTTTTTTCCACATAAGCATTACATAAGCTAATGGCAGATTCAAAGGTATTTTTGTTAATGTTTAGTTTCATTTTTTCTCCCTTAATTTTAATATTTTTTCATCATAGTAATAAAGCCGTTGAAAATGTGAAAAAGTATTTTGAAACTTTATTTTATCATATTTTTTATTCACAAAAGATAAATTTTTATTCACATTTTTTCACATTATTTATATTTTAACTTTGTTTTTTGATGAGAATTTTATTTTTAAATTCTTCGATTTTGTATTTTAATTCGCTATCTTTTTCTATCATTTCATTTATTTTTTTGATATTATGTGAAATGGCTGTGTGATCTTTCATTTCAAAAAATTTAGCTAAAGTAGGCATAGACATACTTGTAAGTTCTCTTGCTAAAAAGATGACTATGCGTCTTGCTGTTACGATATTTTGCGTTTTTTTATTTGATTTAAGATCGCTTATTTTGATATTTGTTTCTTTACAAACTAAGCTTAAAATGTCTTCTATAGAGATAATCTTTTTCTTTTCTTTGATATGATCTTTCATCATGGTTTTGGTTATTTCAAGTGTGATTTCTTGATCTATAAGCCTTGAGTAAGCATTTAAATTTGTGATCATTCCCTCAATCTCACGGATATTATCTCCCATTGAAGTGGCTATATAGCTGATGATTTCATTATTTAAATGAATGCCGTTAAATTCGCATTTTTTACGGATAATAGCCATTTTTGTATCAAGCTGAGGCGGAGTAATATCAGCGATGATCCCATTTGCAAAGCGTGATTTTAGCCTTTCTGTTATGCCTTTTAAGACATTTGGGGGATTATCACTTGTCATGATGATTTGTCCAAATTTTTCTTTAACTTCATTAAAAGTGAAAAAAAATTCTTCTTGAATTTTATCAGTTTTTCCTAAAAACTGCACATCATCGATGAGCAAAACATCACAATTCCTATACTTTTCGTGAAATTTCTCCATAGTTTTATTAGTAAGATGAGAGGTAAAATCATTGATAAAATTTGCACTTGTTGCGTAAATGACCTTTTTTCCCATTTCAAGACAAGCATTTCCCACAGCCTGAAGTAAATGTGTTTTACCAAGTCCTGTGGGACCATAGATAAAGATAGGATTATAAAGTTTTCCAAGCTTATCTTTATCTATGCTCGCCTTACAAGTCTTGTAAGCATACTCATTTGAATCCCCAACCACAAAGCTTTCAAAGGTAAAAGAAGGATTTAAAATCGTGCTTTGATCCTTGATCGCCTTGATATCGATTTTATTTGTTCTTGAGTGTTTTATATTTTGTGCTTGGATATTTACCTTGGCTTTGTTGCCACTTTGAACTTCGTAAAAATAAGCGATTTTTTCTGCATAACGGCTTTGTATAAATTTAGCCATAAGTTCATTTGAGGCGGTAAAAACTAAGAAATCATTTTTACTTAATTTTTCATTAAATTTAAGGTGTGATATAAAATTCTCATACTCGCTTTCGTTGATTTCTTTTTTAAAAGAGTTAAGAATTTCACTCGCGTCCATTAATTTTTATCCTTTTGATTTAAACTTGTGATTTTATCTTAAATTTTATAAAAAATGGTTAAAATTTTGTTTTATTCACACAATTAAATTTCACAGCTGTGAAATTTCTAAAATTATAATAAGGACTAAGCATTGAAAATTCTAGGCATTGATCCGGGAACTCGCTTTTGTGGTTATGCTATCATAGAGCTTAAAAATCAAAAAAGCACACTCATAGAAGCTGGGCTTATCAAGATAAAGCCTTCTACCTTGCAGTATCAAATCACAGAGCTTTGCGAGGGGCTCGATCTTGTTTTTAAGGCTCATAACTTTGATGAGGTGGCTATAGAGGATATTTTCTTTGCTTATAATCCAAAAACCGTGCTAAAACTAGCGCAATTTCGTGGGGCTTTAAGCCTTAAAATCTTGCAAATCCACGGCGAATTTAGCGAATACACGCCTTTACAAATCAAAAAAACTATAACAGGCAAGGCAAAAGCAACAAAGGAACAAGTGGCTTTTATGGTAAAAAAAATGCTTGGTATCACAAAAGATATCAAGCCTTTAGATATCACAGACGCTATAGCCATAGCTTTAACTCATGCTATGAATGTGCGTTTTAAACTTTCAAAAACTTCTTCTTAAAAATTTTAGTTATTTACATAAGCTTGTTTAAATTTATATCAATTAAAATTTCAAGTTTAAAAGCTTAAAAATTCATTAAGAAGTTTTAGGATTTACAAAAAAAAAAAAAACGATATAATGCTGATTTTACTACAAATTTAAGGACGCAAATGCAAACAGAAAATATTTATAATGAAATCAAACAAAGCATTCAAAAAACAAAAGATATTTTACTGCAAAGCAAGGATAATAAAAATAGCGAAGTCAATCAAAACGCCTTGCAAATTTTTGAAAAATTTGAAGAAGAAAATACAAAAGAGCTTGAAGAACTTGCTAAAAATCAAGAATGGGACAGCTTTACCATAGCCTTTTATGGAGAAACAAATGCAGGTAAATCAACTCTTATAGAGGCTTTAAGGATTTATTTTAAAGAAGAAAGTAAGCAAAAGCAAGAATTTGAATTTGATCAAATTTATCCAAATTATGAAAGAAATTTAAAATTTAGTGAGGAATTAAGCTTAGAACTTGATGCTTTAAATTCGAGGGTAAAGGATTTAGAGCCTAAAATAAAAGAGCTTGAAAGTAGGGGATTTTTCTTTAAGATTTTTTTGTTTTTGGGTTTTTATAAAAAGGAAAAATTACTTAAAAAAGAATTTTATAATGCCCAAAAAGAAATCAAAAATTTAGATCAAAAAAACAAGGATTTACAAGATACACAAAAAGCCCTTTTAAATGAGCTTTCAAAATTTCAAGATGGAAGCATTATAGGCGATGGTAGGAGTGATTTTACTAGAGCTGTTACGGCTTATAATTTTTCTTATGAGGGAGAAAAATTTACTCTGCTTGATGTGCCGGGCATTGAGGGAAATGAAAAAATCGTTATTGATGAGATAAATAATGCGACAAGAAAGGCTCACGCTATTTTTTATATCAAAAAAGAGCCAACACCACCACAAAAAGGCGATGAAAACAAAAAAGGAACTCTTGAAAAGATCAAAGCTCAGCTTAATGCACAAACTGAGGTTTATACTCTATTTAACAAGCCTCTTACAAGTCCTAGAGCCTTAGAAAAAGAGCTTGTAAATGAAAATGAAAAAGATAGCTTAAAGGTTTTAGATGAAAAAATGAAAGAGCTTTTAAAAGATCATTATGCAGGGCATAAAGAACTTTGCGCACAACTTGCATTTTACGCCCTTTCTTCGCATTTAGCCCCTAAAACAGAGCTTTTTGAAAAAAGACAGAAATTTATAGCTAAGTTTTCTCCAGATACCCTACTTGAAAAGTCAAATTTCAATGCCTTTATTAAATTTTTAAGCACAGAGCTTATAAGTAATTCTAAGCAAAAGATTAAAAGATCAAATTTCAATAAGGCTTTAGTCGTGGTGGCTAACTTCATACACGAGCTTCAATCCACCATAGAAAAAATCCTCAAACCTTTTTTAAAAGAGCTTGAGAATGCCAAAGAAGATACTTGCAACAATTTAGATATTTCAACAAAAAATTTCATCAACGACTTACAAGATAATGCTCAAAAGCAAGTTGATAAGCTAAAAAGAGAAATTCGCGATGAAATGTATAATTACATAGAAACTGATGTTAAGGATAGCGAGTTTAAGGCTAAATTTGAAAGGGTTGTAAAAGCTAAGTTTGAGGGCTTAGGTGAGAGTATAAAAGAAGCTTCAAATGAAGTGCAAAAAGAATTTTTAGAAAAGATCGAAAGAGAACTAGAGCAATACAAAAGCAGAGTTCTTGGTGCTACTAAGGCTATGGCAGGAGTGGAGATGGCTAATGATTTTGGTTATAGGCTAGATATAAATATAGATAGTGGGATCGATAAAATGCGTCTTTTTGGCTCACTTGCTGGGCTTGGTGTGCTTATGATTTGGAATCCTATTGGTTGGGTTGCGATAGGGCTAACTGTTTTAGGAGCTATTGTAAGTGTAGTTAAAGCAATTTGGAAATCTCTTAGCTCAAGCTATAAAAAAGCTCAGCAAAAAAAGGCAGTAGATGAGAACCTAAGACAAATCGGACAAGAAATTTATGAGGATATAGAAAAACAGCTTGAACAAAATAAGCCAAAAATCACTCAAACCATAGAAAGTATAAAAATAGAGCTTCATGTGCCTATAAAAAATACTAGGGATAGCATTGAAAATTTAGAACAAATCAAAACAAAATTAAAAGACTTAGAAACTTCAATTAAAAAGGAAATGAAATGAATCAAACACTAAGTGAGTTTAAAGGACAAAAAAGCAAAAACGAAGAGGCTTTAAATAAGCTTCTTGCTTTCATCACTGAGGGTAAGGTCTTAGGCGTTGAAATTGATGAGGCTTATTTTAAAAAGCTTCAAACAGCTTTAAGCGGTGTAAGCGAACAAAAGCTTAAAATAGCTCTTATTGGCGGTTTTTCAGAGGGCAAAACAAGCATAGCAGCAGCTTGGCTTGAAAAATTTGACAAACAAAGCATGAAAATCAATCATCAAGAATCAAGCGATGAAGTGGCTGTTTATAACATAGATGATGATTTAGAGCTTATCGATACTCCGGGACTTTTTGGCTTTAAAGAAAAGATCAATGATGAAAAAAAGATCGAAAAATACAAGGATATCACAAAAAAATACATTAGCGAGGCTCATATCATACTTTATGTTTTAAACTCATCAAATCCTATCAAAGATAGTCATAAAGAGGATTTAAACTGGCTTTTTAGAAGTTTAAATCTTTTGTCAAGAACTATTTTTGTTTTAAGTCGTTTTGATGAGATAGCTGATGTAGAAGATGAGTTAGAGTATCAAAAAGCTTTTGAGATTAAAAAGCAAAATGTAAGCTCAAGATTAGAAGAACTTATTGATTTAAGTGCTGAGGAAAAACAAAATTTATGTGTTGTCGCAGTAGCTGCAAATCCTTTTGATGAGGGTGCTGAGTATTGGCTTTCGCATTTAGAGGAGTTTAAAAAACTTTCTCATATTGAAAATTTACAAAAAGCTACTAAGGAAAAAATCTCTCAAAATGGAGGCAAATTAGCCCTTGTTGAGGAAGCAAAGCAAAGCATTATCCAAGATATACTCTACAAGCAACTTCCTACAGCAAAGGAAGCAAATCAGGTTCTTAATGAGGAACTTTTAAAACTTGATAATATTTATAAAAAAACCCAAAAAGATCTTTCAGTTTTAAATGAAGAACTTACAAGAGCTAGGATAAAGATAAGAGAATTTGCTGTGAATTATTTTAGTGATTTGATCAAACAACTTGATGGCACAAGTATGGAAACGATCAATGATTTTATCGTAGCAGAAATAGGCGAGGGTGGTTCAAATATAGATGCGAGGGTGCAAAATGAGTTTGAAAGACAAACAGGCAGAATAAAAGGAGAAATTCACAAGGTTTGTACTTATTTTGATTCTGAAGTGAGTATGTTTCATCAGTTTGTAAGCTCAGAGCTAACAAAAAAGGGTGTGAAATTTTTAGCAGATCCTAAGATCATGAATGCTACAAATGTAAAATTAGCAAGAGATACTATAGTAAAGGGCGCTAAAATGATAGGGCTTGATTTGGGTTTGAAATTTAAGCCTTGGGGTGCTGTAAATTTGGCTTCTAAGGCTAGTGCTGTTTTGGCTGTAGTTGGTGTAGCTTTGGAAATTTGGGATAGTTATAAACAAGCTCAAAGACAAAAAGAATTTGAAGAGGCTAAAGGCAAAATGAGAGCGGATTTTGAAAGCCAAAAAAAAGAAATTTTAGATTTGGTTGATGATGATACAAATTTTAAGGAGCGTTTTTTCCCAGAAGCTTTCAAACTAGAACAAAGTCTTAAAGAGCTTGAAGAGGGCATTTTAAAACAAGAAGAAAATCAAAAAGCCTTTCAAAAATGGCTAAGTGATGGCGAGATCATCGAGGTAGAATTTAAGGTAGAAAAATAAACCTAGCCTTGATGATTTGAATTATTTATTGCACTCAAAAATCCTTAAATTTAAGCCCTTATCTAAGGGCTTAGCTCAATGAAGCTGTAAGATTTACAAACGAACTTAAAATATAAGGGGATAAGAATGATTGAGCTAGGATTTTAAGATAAATTAAAAATACTCAAGCAAATTTCTTTGTAAAGGGCTTTTTGATCCCTTAAGAAAATTTGCTTGTATCTTTATCAAATTTTAGCTTATTTACTAGCTTAAATTATTAAATTTAGCCCTTAATGAGAACCGATAAAATATCTTTCCACATCGTCTAAAAGCTTATCACAAACTTTTGAATCTGTGCTTTTTTCTACGATGAGATTAATGATATTTTTCATATCTCTAAAGCTTCCGGCTGATTTTATATTTTCTTTATTGAGTTTTTGACCGGGTAAGGTATATTTTATAGTGATAACAAATTTAGAAGTAGCAGTAGCCTCGCCTAAATTTGTTTCTACCAAAACGTCCATATTAGAAGACTTGGCTAAGGTTGCTTGAGTTTTAGAAACAATTTCTTTAAATCTTTGATAAAGACGGATCAAATCCTTGATAAATTTATCATCAAATGCGGTATAGGCGATTTTTAGTTTATTTTTAATCTCCTCAGTTGTCCCCTTTTCAGGAGCAACAAAAACCATATAAAAGCCATTTTTAATATCCACTTTATCACTTTTTGAATCCCTGCCACTTGACATGACCTTAACATAAATGGCATTATCAAGATAAATTCTATCGATCATAGGGCCATAAATTTCATATTCTTTTTTTCTTGTGATCACTTCTCTTGCGATCAAATTAAGCTTTACATTAGCATCATGAACTATGGGTTCCATTTCTTTTTTTATTTCTAGCATTTCTTTGAGCATGAAATTTCCTTAAGCGAAAAAACTGAGTGTAAATTATATCAATTTTACGCTTAAAAAATTTAAAATTTTAATTATATTTAAGTTAATAAGATTTATTTAATTTATTGTGATATATGCGAAGATAAAATATTAAAATTTATAAGACTTATCATCATCGAAAACATATTTTCTATGGTATTCCAAGTATTTAATTCTACGAGCATTAAGATATTTTGCATCAAGTGTTTTGTCAGATAAATATTTTTGTAGTTTTAAATCCATATTTTTGGCACATAAGATTTCACCATTGTTTTTAAAGCTAATCCATCCATTATCAAATAAATAATCTAGATTTTTTGATAGTAAAAGCCCATTATTGCTATCAAATTGTTCTTGTTCTTTGCATTTTATAAAAGGCTTAATATGAGAAGCAATAAGAACTGGATATTTTATATTTTCAACGAAACAAATTATTTCATTATTAAGTTTTTTGCTTTCATTATATAAATCATATTTGTACAGAGTTTGCTTATAAGCATCTCTTGTTTTAGATATGTCTTTTTCGCTATCACTAAATTCTGGTTTTTCTAGTGTCAATCTATGCTTAGAATCTATATAAATTCCCGTTAAAATATTTTTACAGATATTGAAAAGATAATTTACTTGATTATATTTTCTGTTTATAAAGCCTCTTTTTATTGCGAGTTCCGTGATTGAATCTAACTCATTTTGTTTAAGATATGCTTTTTGGTTTATGTTTTGCATCATAATTGCCGATAGATTATCTTTATTAATGCTTTTACAAACTTGCATTGTCTTTATAAGAAAATTAATCTCCTTAACATCACAGGGTTCTGTTACAGAACGCCCAAAACTAGCATTATCATACAATATCTCAGAGTAAATTCTTTTCTTTATCTCAACATCTGTTTCTCTCAAAAAATCTTTTGTTTTTGGGTGATATGAGTGTAAAAAATTATTAATAAATCCCAATTTTAAAAATTGATTGATGGACTTTCTAACAGAGGCATAATTTCTTTTTGGATTAAACTTAAAGACTTCTTTTTGCAAGTCCTCATATAGATATTTGGAGTATTCACTCATATCATGTGTGTCAATAAAATCAACAATAATTTTTAAACACTCATTAAAATTTTTACTCGCAAAATCACTATATTCTAAAGTAAGCTTCCAATAAGTTTCATAAATTTGGGACATATTATTTCCCCTTTTTAAAAAATAATAACCATTAGTAATTCTTTGTGTATTTTTTTATTATTTTTACCAGTTACCTTATATACATGAGGTTTTTCAAATATCATAATATTTTTTGAAATTTTTTGTATTTCACTTTGTATATCCTTTACACTCGGTGTGCATTTATTATTAAGACTTAAAGCCACAACCTTAGATATCTTTTTACATTCATTAAGCAATAACACAAAATTATCTAAAAAGCTATCTTTTTTAGTGAAATCTGTGATTTTACTCAACTCTTTTTCGAATACCTTATCAAAACCACCATAAAAACCCAAATAGTTATTCATAGTTGATGGATACGGAGGATCGATATACACCAAATCAAAGCTTTCTTTATCTCTTTCAAACTTTTTTATTAGTTGTAAGCAATCCATTTGAAAAGCTTTATTTTTTTGTTGATTATCAAATACTGCTAAATTATAAGTTTGCATTTCTTTGTTAATGTGATATAAAAAAGGTTTATTATGGTATGCCCTGCGTCTTTTATATTTTTGATAGCTTAACTCCTCATCTCTAAATTTTACTATCTCTTCCCATTTCATAGTCATTCTAGAGTATGGAATTTTTCTAATCATTGCTCTTCTAAGTAGCGATAAAAATATAAATTTATCATAAGATTTTAATTGTTGTGAATAGTTTTTTAAGCTGACCAATTCCCTTACTTCATAGTCAAAATAAAGTTTATTAACCATCCATTGTAGTGACAAATAATTTTTTAAATTATAAAATTTTTCCAGTTCTATATTGTCAAGTTTTAAGCGTTCTTTATGATTCTCGATTAAAGCTTTAGCTAGAGCAAAATTTGAATATAAAACATCATTTGCATAGACACAAAACCCATGTTGTTTAAATTTATAAGACATAGAACAACCACCACAAAATAAGTCAAGCACCTTACCTTTTCGAATAGGAAGCTTATCAATAATCCACTGTGATACTTTTAGCTTATTACCAATATAGTTAACTGTTGGATAATTACTAAACAAGATGATTTGCCTCTAAATATTTTTTTACTTCTTTAGCTATTAAATGTGCTAATTTAACAGGCACAGCGTTGCCTATTTGTTGCTGTATGTCTATAGAATTACCATAAAAAATAAAACTATCTGGAAAACTTTGTAATCTTGCTAATTCTCTAGCACTTAAAGCTCTATTTTGAGAATAATGAAAAACTTTTCTCATATCTCCTGTTATAGTTATTGAAGGTTCATTGCTCTTATATCTTATGTATTTTCTTACATCGCCACTTTTTGGTCTAAGCTCTTCAGGGATACATTCTCTACCTAAGCCATCTTTAACAAAAGACATTTTTTCTAACATCTGTTTTGAATGAAGCATTGCTTTATGATTTGGTATTTTGGAATTTTCTCCACTTTTTAAAGGAGGTAAATCTCCTATGCATTCTTTTATACTTATCTTATTTCTATTTTTAGTGGGGAAGTTAAATCCTTTATGTTTTGTTCCTATAATAAATATTCTTCTCCTATTTTGTGCTATGCCGTAATCACTAGCATTTAAAATTTCATGCTTAATAATATATCCTAGCTCTTTAAATTTAGTTTCTATATTTTCTAAAGTTTTACCACCATTATGTCTTTTAAGAGTGGCCACATTCTCCATTACAAAGACTTCAGGTTGTATAATTTTTACAAAATTAAGATAAGATAAAAATAAATCGTTACGCTTGTCTAAACTTTCTTTTCTCCCTATTTTCCCAGCTAAAGAAAAACCTTGACAAGGAGGACCACCAATAATTATATTAAATTTATATCTTTCTTGTAAGCCTTGTATGTCCTGTAGAGAAAAACTCGTGATATCTCTATTTAAATGCCTTATTTTTGGAAAATTTTTTATGTAAGTTTGAAAGAGTTTATAGTTATTATCAATACAGAGCTTAACTTCAAAACCTTTTTCTTGTAAAAATCCTAGTGAAAATCCACCAGCACCAGAAAAGAGGTCTAAAACTCTTACCATAGCTTAGCCTTTGTTAATAAATTTTTTAGATATTGATTATAGCATATTTGTTCTTGCATAAAATTACAATTTATATAAAATTCCAAAACTGATAAAAATTTTTAAAAATTAAAACACCAAATTTAGCCCAGCCGGGCTAAATTTAAAGCTCTTTGAGCATTTTTTCATAGGCTGCTTTAGTGCCAGGTCTTACTGTTGTAGCTAGGCTTAAGATAATGATAGCAAGGCTTGCTGCTATGAAGCCGGGTAGTATCTCGTATACAGGCATGTATTGATAGATGAAGTTCTTCCATACCACTACAACCACGCTTCCTGCTATCATGCCCCCGATAGCTCCTATTCTGGTCATTCTAGCCCAAAATAAAGAAAAAAGCATAACCGAGCCAAAGCTAGCTCCAAAGCCAGCCCAAGCATAAGAAACTATACTTAAAACGCTTGAGTTTTTATCAGTTGAGATCAAAAAGGCTATCATGGCGACAAGCAAAACGCCTATCTTGCCTAAATTTAAAACCGTTTCATTGGAAGCGTCTTCTTTGAAAATCTTTTTATAAAAATCCTCAGCCAAGGTTGAGCTTGAAACAAGAAGCTGAGAACTAGCCGTGCTCATTATCGCCGCAAGTATAGCCGAGAGTAAAATCCCTGCTATCCAAGGATTAAATAAAAGCTGAGACATTACGATAAAGATTTTTTCAGGATCTTGCAAAGAAAGATTAAATTTATTCACATAAGCAAGTCCTAAAATCCCAATCGAACAAGAGCCAATCAGACAAAGTATCATCCAAGAAATGCCTATGAAAGTTGCTGTTGGGATTTCTTTTGTGGAGCGAATAGACATAAAACGCACCAAAATATGAGGCTGACCAAAATATCCAAGCCCCCAAGCAAGAGCTGAAATAATAGCTAAAAAGCTAATGCCCTCGCCCATAGATAAAGCATTTGGCTTTATTTCTTGAACCACGCTTAAAGCCTCCTCAAGCCCTCCTAAATGTATAAGCATCACAATAGGCACGATGATAAGAGCTGAGAGCATTAAAAGCCCTTGAATCATATCCGTCCAGCAAACTGCTTTATAACCTCCAAAAAAAGTATAAGCTACGATGATGAGTGTGCCTGTTGTTAGAGCGTATTCATATTCTATGCCAAAGGTGCTTTCAAAAAGTTTCGCCCCACCAACAAGACCAGAGCTTACATAAAAGGTAAAAAAGATCAATATAACTATGGCGCAAATTATCCTTAAAATATGCTTATCATCACTAAAACGGGTTTCAAAATAATCAGGTATGGTAATGGAATCAGCCACGACGCTAGTGTAAATTCTAAGCCTTTTAGCCACAAAAAGCCAGTTCAAGCAAGCCCCTATGCTAAGCCCTATGGCTATATAACTATCCACCAAACCACTCACATACAAAGCCCCAGGAAGCCCCATCAAAAGCCAAGCACTCATATCACTTGCCCCAGCGCTCAAAGCTGAAACCACAGGTCCTAAGCTTCTGCCTCCTAAAAAATAATCCTCTGTGCTTTTGTTTTGTCTGTAAAAATAAAAGCCTATAAAAAGCATAAGTGCTGAATAGGCTATAAACATAATCGCAATTTGAGTGTTAATTTGCACGGTTTCCATTGTTTCTCCTTTATTTTAATGCACGAATGCCTAAATTTCCGTAGCGATGATAGCTTATGCTTAAGGATTTTTCATTGTGATAGTAAAGCAGTTCAAAACGCCCATTTAGCAAAGGCTTAGTTCGAATGATAATCTTAGCTAAGCTTGCTGCTTTTTGATAAAGCTTATCCTCTGTGCTGGCAGTTTTGTGATAACGCACTCTTTCAAAACTTTCAAGATTTGAAATAAAGCTTTCAAGGCTTTCTTCTTTAAATTTAGCCTCAATATTAAGCTTTTGGCAAAGCTCTTTAGCTAGAAGAGCATTTTCATTTTTTTCAAAGCTTATGAGTGTGTCTAAATTTAATAAATTTGAAGCAATAATTACACCTAAAATATCCTCTAAACTATCCTCCTCGCACACTCTAAAGCCTAAATTTTTAATTTTCGTGTAAGAAAAAAGATTATCCTCGCCTCTTATGCCTACATAATCTTTACTAAGCTTAAACTCATTTTCATAGTGATAAGCATAGCTTTTTGCTAACAAGGCTAATTTTTCATAGCCTAAATTTGTAAGTTTTTGTGAAAGCTCATTTTCGAGTAAATTCTCATCAGCTTCGTTTTGATTGATGTTTAAAAACTGCGTGATATAATTGTAAATGCCTACCTTGCGACCAAAGCCTATGGCGGATTTTTTCACCCCGCCAAAGGGCTGTCTTAGCACTATCGCCCCTGTTGTAGGCTTATTGATATAAATATTTCCAGCCTCAATATGCGTATGAAAATACTCCCATTCTCTCTCATCAAGGCTTTCAAGCCCAGCCGTAAGCCCATATCCTGTGTGATTGACAAGCTCAATGGCTTCTTTTAAGCTCTCAGCTTTCATTACGCTTAAAACCGGCGCAAAAAGCTCATTCATATGAGTGAAATCCCCTTTTTTTGTGCCGTATTTTATAGCCGGACTCATTAGATAATCATTCTTAAATTTAGGCTCTAAAACCCATTTTTCCTCACTTGTTAGCTCGCTTAAAGCCTTTTTAAGCTTAGAATCAGGCTTACTTGCAAGGGCTGCTAATTTGTTTTTAAACTCAAAAGGCGAACCAAGCTCCATAGAAGAAGCCGCATCCACAAGTGCTTTTTGAAACTCCTCATCCTCATACACTTCTTTTTCAAGCACAAGCAAAGAAGTAGCCGAGCATTTTTGCCCTGAGTTTGAAAAAGCAGAATGCACGATATTTTTCACAGCTTGATCTCTATCTGCCATTTTTGTAACTATAGTGGCGTTTTTGCCCCCTGTTTCAGCACTTAAAAGCAGGGTAGGATTTGCTTTAAGCATAGCATAAGCTGTTTCTTCTCCTCCTGTTAGCACGCTAAATTTAACGCTTTCATCGCAAAGCAGGTATTTTGAAATATCACTGCCCTTTGAGGGTAAGAAAATCAAAGCGTCTTTTGGCACCCCAGCATCCCAAAAGCATTTACAAAGCTCATAAGCTGTAAGCATAGAAAGGCTTGAGGGCTTGTAAATGACTACATTTCCAGCAGCTAGTGGTGCAGCTATCGTGCCAACTGAAATTCCAACAGGGAAATTCCAAGGTGCAATTACCACTCCAAGCCCTTTTGGGCTAAATTTAGTCTTAGGATTTTGTTTTTGTAAAAGCTCTAAGGAGTGTGGATAAAACTCTAAAAAGTCAATAGCCTCGCTCACTTCAGGATCAAGCTCTAAAAAGGTTTTTCCCACTTCAAGAGCTGCTATTCCTATCAAATCCCCTCTTCTTTGCCTCATAAGCTTTGCTGTGTTATCTAAAAGCTTGTAAATTTCATCAAAGCTTTTTTGCGTAAAGCTTGAGTTTTTAGCTACTTCTAAGGCTTTTTGAATTTCATTTTGCCCTGCTAAAAAAACCTCGCCGATTTTTTCATTATTAATTTTTTCATAAATTTCAACCCTTTCAAGCCCCTCACTTTCAAGCTCAGACCCAATCACAGGCACGGCTTTTAATTCTTTTAAATTTTCATATTTTGCTCTTATTTTTTGCGCCCAAGCTCTATTTTGAGGCAGGATAAAATCAGTATCAGGCTCATTTTGAAAGCTTTTTAATTCATAGCTTCCCTTGATAGCTTCGTTTTTGTTTCTATCTTGTGTGCGTCTTGTTGAATTATCAAGGCTTTCAATGCCTTTTAAAGAGTTTAAAAAAAGTTCTTTTTGCTTTTCATAATTTTCATCGCCCACTTTGAGATTGAAAAAATAACGCATAAAATTATCCTCGCTTGTATTCTCATCAAGGCGTCTTACAAGATAAGCAATGGCGTTATTAAAATGCTTTTCATCGCAAACTGGAGCGTATAAGATGAGCTTGTGCATTTTGGATAATTCATAAGAGCATTGCAAGCTCATACCCTCAAGCATTTCAAAGCTAAAGCTTTTTTGCGCCCCTGCTTCATAAATGCGAGTGTAAGCATAGGCTATCTCAAAGATATTATGGCTTGCTATGCCTATATTTATGTATTTGTGATTGTCATCTTGTAAGATAAAATCAAGCATTTTATTATAATTGCTATCTGTGTCGATTTTTCGTGTAAAGGTTGGAAGCTCCCAGCCTCTTTGAGAAGCGATAGTTTCCTCACTTTCCATATTTGCACCCTTGACAAAGCGGATTTTAATAGGCTTCATTCCTTTTAAAACCCTCTCTTTAGAAAAGGCAAAAAGCTTTTTAAGGTATTCATAAGAATCAGGCAAATAAGCTTGTAGCACAATTCCTGCTTCTAAATCAAATTTAGCAATGCTTTCCATAAAAGCAGCCACGGTTAATTCTAAATCCCTAAATTCCTCCATATCAAGATTGATAAATTTAGAACTTCCTTGCTTTTTTTCCTCCTCTAAAGCTAGAGAGTAAAGATGATCAAGCCTTTTTACAATCTCTTTTTTAGAATATTCAAAATCTATGATATTAATTTGCGAAAAAATAGTCGTGATTTTGATAGAAATATAGCTAATATAGCTTGATTTTATCGCTTCTTCGTATTTTTTGATACGAAATTTACTCTCGCCTTCTCCTAAAACCTCCTCGCCTATCAAATTGATATTAAGAGTGATATTTTGTGTCTTTCTTTGCTCAATGTGAGGTTTTAAAAAGCTCTCATCAGAGTCCAAAACCATATCCTTAGTGTCCTCTCTTAAATGCTTAATGAAAAAAGGCACACTTAAATTTGGGGCGAATTTTCCAAAATTTAAAAAGCTAAAAAGCAAGAATTTCTCAAAAGCAGAGAAAAAATCCCCAAGTCCAAATTTATTAAGAGTATGCTCGATAAATTCAAAATTTACAAAAGCATTTTTTGAGCGAAAAGAGCGGTCTAAAAGCTCTATGAGTAGGACTTTGTTTTGTGGGTTTGTGAGTAGTTTTTGCATTTTGTGATGAAAGGCTTTTTCTTTAGAGCTTAAATTTGCTTGTATTTGTTTTTGCAAATTTTGAGCTAGGTCTAAGGTTTTTTGTAACATTTAGTAACTCCTAATGGGTATTTTATTTTCTAAAATATAATACAATAAAATTAAGTTTGAAATAAATTGTTTTTTTTTTTTTGAAATTTATAATTATGATGTAAAAAAAAGTAACATTTAAGGCAATATTTAAAATCAATAAAGAAAGGTTTAATAATTTATTAAGCTTTATAATTTTTGATAAAGACTTAAAGCGTGATTTTAAATTTAAAGAATTTAAGGGTCAAATGGTGGAAGTGAGGGGAATTGAACCCCTGTCCAAAACTACCACAACAAAAGCTTCTACATACTTAGTAAAGATGAAAACTTCACCTTGCAAAGCTCATCTTCCAAAACTTCCTGCAAGGCTGAGACTAAATTTCACCCCAAAATGCGTCAAATTTAAAGGCTACACTATCTTGATAACTTGCTTCTTAGATTAGATAGCATCATCTAAGGCAAGGCTCAACTGAACCTACGCAGCTTTAGCGTAAGCAGGAGCGAATTTCGCGTTGTTTGCGTTTAAATTTAGTTTAGGCTTTTAACGCTTTGCCCAAAGCGGTATGCCACTTAAGCCAAAGTAATCCTGTCGAAGCCAAGTCACTCCCATTACTTAGAAACGATACTTGGAACATTAACAATTAAAGGATTAAAAACAGCTAAATTTGAAGCATCTTCTTCATAAGAGCGACAATATTTTTCAAATTGCTCACTCATCAAAAGCATCCAATCTGTAAATTCATCACTCGCAGGACCTTCAAATCTCTTTGCTTGCTCCATCATATCCTCGCAAAACACACAAAAATCCGTAACCTCGCTAAGCTCAAGCCTCCTGGCCGCCCAAGCTGTGTTGTGTGCTAGGCGAGCTATTTCTAAAACAGCGAGTTTGTATTTTGTGCTATCGCTTCCCAAATCGATAATCAAAGGCTCAAGTTTATCGCACATCGTCCTAAAAAAGTGCAAAAACTTCTCCACATCATCATGATCAAAATCAAGCTCTAATTGTTCTAATATTCCCATACTTATATCGTCATTTTTAAAAAATTTATGAAAATTGTAGCAAAATTTAGCTAAAATCCCATTTTAAAACTCAAATTTTTAAGCAAAATAATGGACAGAATAGTAGAAATAGAAAAAATCTCCTTTGATGAAACTTACGAAACTTCCTTACGCCCAAGCAGTTTTGAGGGCTATATAGGTCAAGAAAATATCAAGAAAAATTTAAAAATTTTTATCACGGCTGCTAAAAAACGCGGCGAATGCCTTGATCATATCCTTTTTAGCGGACCTGCTGGGCTTGGAAAGACCACTTTGGCTAATATCATTTCTTATGAAATGGGAGCAAATATCAAAACAACAGCCGCTCCTATGATAGAAAAAAGCGGGGATTTGGCTGCGATTTTGACAAATTTAAGCGAGGGCGATGTGCTTTTTATCGATGAAATTCACAGACTTTCCCCTGCCATTGAAGAGGTGCTTTATCCTGCTATGGAGGATTTTCGCCTTGATATTATCATAGGAAGCGGACCTGCTGCACAAACCATAAAAATAGATCTGCCCAAATTTACGCTCATCGGTGCGACAACGCGTGCTGGAATGCTTAGCAATCCTTTGCGAGATCGCTTTGGTATGCAGTTTCGCCTTGAATTTTACAAAGATGCCGAACTAGCCTTGATCATAGAAAAAGCAAGCTTAAAACTTGGCAAAACTTGCGAGCAAAAAGCTGCTTTAGAAATAGCCAAAAGAAGTCGCTCAACCCCAAGAATCGCCCTAAGACTTTTAAAAAGGGTGCGAGACTTTGCTGATGTGAATGATGAGGAGCAAATCAGCCTTGAAAGAGCAAATGAAGCACTAAATTCGCTTGGTGTGAATGAGCTTGGTTTTGATAGTATGGATTTAAGGTATTTAGAGCTTTTAACAGCTGCAAAAAGGCGTCCTATGGGACTTGCAAGCATAGCAGCGGCTTTAAGCGAAGATGAAAACACTATAGAAGATGTGATAGAGCCTTATTTGCTGGCAAATGGCTATATAGAACGTACCGCAAAAGGGCGTATAGCCAGCCTTAAAAGCTATGATGTCTTAAAGCTTAGCTTTGATAAGGGCTTGTTTGATGAGTAAGGGGATAAGATGAAAAATGGGGCTTTCTTTTTTATTTTTTTTATTAGTATTGTTTTGTGTTTGTTGATTTATTTGTTTAAGGATTTTTTGATGGTCATTGCCATAGGCTCTTTAATGGCAGTTGCAACCTCAAATATCAATGCGAAATTTCTAAGCCTTTTTGGCGGTAAAAAGGTTTTAGCCGCAAGCTTTACGACCATTTTAGTTTTATTTTTATTTTTTGCTCCCTTTGTTTATGCTGTAGTTAAGATCGCAGTAACCTTAAAAGACTTTGACATGGCAAGTGTTACTTATACCTTAAACTATATCAAGAACTATCATTTTGATCTGCCTGAAAGTTTAGCTTTTTTAAAGCCAAAAATTACCGAAGCTATCAATAGCATAGATTTAAATTCTTTTTCTAAAAATGCCTTGGGCTTTTTTTCAAATTTCACAAAAAGTGGGGCTAAATTTATCATAGATATGGCTCTTATCATCGTTTTTTTCTTTTTTGCTAATCTCTACGGCACACAGCTTATCTTGTATGTCAAATCAATAGTACCTATCGACAAAAAGGAATTTGAAGAGGTTTTAAGTGAAGTGGGTAATGTCATGGCGGTGGTGTTTTACTCTGTTGTGCTGATAGCTATTTTTGAGGGAGCTTTGTTTGCTATGATCGTGGCATTTTTTGACTATGATAGTGTGCTTTTTGGGATCATTTTTGCTTTTTCATCGATGATACCAGCTGTTGGAGGAGCTTTGGTTTATGTGCCTTTGAGTCTTTATGAGTTTGCTATGGGGAATTTAAGTGGGGCGATTTGGATTTTGCTTTCTTCTATCATTGTTATTTCGGTTATTGCTGATACCTTTATCAAGCCTTTGATCATCAAATGGATCAATGAAAGACTTGTTCAAACCCCAACTCAGATCAACGAGCTTCTTATCTTTTTAGCCATGATCGCAGGGATTTCAAGCTTTGGTTTTTGGGGCATTATCCTAGGACCTGCTATCCTTACTTTTTTCATTTCAACGATAAAGATGTATATGATCTTAAAAACAAAGAATTTACTTTGAGTTTTTAGGCAAAATCAAGCTTATTTGAGTTCTAAATTTATCGTGGCTTCTGATTTTTTGGGCTTTCTTTTGAGATTTTCATTTGTCGTTTTTTGTTTATCATAAAGAAGTTTTATTTCCCCGCTAACTTCGATATTTTTGTATTTTTCATCTAAAGAAGTAGCTTGTGCCATACCCAAAAATAAACAAAAACAAAGTATTTTTTTCATATTTTTCCTTTTTTAAATACTATAAAAATTTGATTAATCAAATTTAAAGAAAAGTTAAATATAAAATGAGATTTTATTTTGAGTTAAAATAAAGTATTTTTAAGATTAAACGCAAAGTGTTAAGTTTTTTACCACTGCACGAAAGTTTTGGCTTTTTTGATTTTGTTAAAGGGAAGTTCTAATGTGTTTTTATCACTATTTTGTGGCGTGTTTTGAAGCTCTAGTATGATATTTTCATCTTTAACGCCTATGATTTTGGCTTCAAATTTTTCTTTTTCATCAGTTACGATCTTGACATTTTCGCCGATACTTAGGGAAAAATGCTCTATTTTGCTGAGCTTTCTTTCAAGTCCTGGCGAGGAAACCTCTAGGAAATATTCACCCTCGCAAGGTGGCTTCACATCAAAAACAGGAGATAAAATTTCACTAAGCCTAGCACAATCATCTAAGCTCACTCCGCCTTCTTTGATGATATAAACGCGGTAAATTTTATGCCCATTTTCACTCACAAGCTCGCTATCATAAAAGCTTACTCCAGCTTCCTTACAATACGCACTTAAATTTAACTCGTTCATCTTTTTTCCTTGATCTTTTCAAACAAGCTTTCCATGTGGTTTTGATACTCTAATCTATCATCAAATTTAAAGTGAAAATTTGGACACCTATACCAGCCTTGCTCGCTCATGCAATAATTTTGCAAAGCCCTTGCCGCCCTTTTTAAAGACATTAAAATCTGCTCTTGCTCATGAGCGTTAAAAAACATCTTATCAAGATACACAAAAGCATCATAACGCCCTTTTTTGCACTCAACATCAGTTACGCAAAGATTTTTCAAGCTCTCATCGTCTAAATTTGCTAAGGCTTCAGGGATAAGCTCTTTTAAAATGCTTTCTGTTCGAAGTTTTTTGATCTCGCTTGGATTCATAAACTTGCTTGTTCCTTAACTTCTTTGTAACTTTCGATGTAATCGCCCTCTTTCATATCATTGCACCCTTCTATGCCAACGCCACATTCATAGCCTTTTGCAACCTCTCTTACATCATCTTTAAAGCGTTTAAGCGAGCTTACATTGCCCTCAAATACAACCACGCCATCGCGAATAAGCCTGATCTTAGCTCCACGATTAATCACACCCTCAGTTACCATACAACCTGCGATTTGTCCTATTTTTGGCACGGTAATAACCTGCCTGATCTGTGCTTGTCCAAGTTGTTCTTCGCTGATAATAGGACTCATCATGCCACTAAGCAAGGCTTTGACATCATCAATGAGATTGTAAATAACATTATAAGTTTTGATTTGAACGCCTTTTTCTTTGGCTCTTTCTTTTATCTCGCCTGTTGGACGGATATTAAAGCCAAGCACCACGCTATCTTCACTTGCACTTGCAAGCTCTATATCACTTTGCGTGATACCACCAACGGCTGCGTGAATGATATTAACCTTAATCTCATCATTTTTAAGCTTTTCAAGACTTGCCTTTATAGCCTCAAGTGAGCCTTGCACATCGGCTTTCAAGATCACAGGTAAGGATTTTAAATTTCCTTCTTTTATCTTTGCTCCAAGTTCATCAAGGCTTACTTTTGTGGATTTGCTAAGCTCTTTTTGGCGGTTGTATTCGTGGCGTTTATTAGCGTATTCTCTAGCTTCCTTATCGCTTGCAACGCAAATCAAGGTTTCACCTGCATCAGCAACCTCACTAAGCCCAACGATAACACCACATTCTCCGGGCTTAATCTCCTTCATAGCCTTACCGCTATCATCGCTCATAGCACGCACCTTTCCATAGGCAACGCCTGCAACTATGGTATTTCCAACCCTAAGTGTCCCATTTTGAACGATGATAGTAGCAACAGGACCTCTTCCTTTTTGCACAGAACTTTCTACTATGCTAGCCTTTGCAGCTGCCTTAGGATCTGCTTTAAGCTCTAAAATATCAGCTTGCAAAAGCACGATCTCAAGCAAGTCTTCAATCCCCGTGCCTTTTTTTGCTGAAACGCTTACAAATTCGTATTTTCCGCCCCATTCAGTAGGCACTATATCCATTTCTGCAAGCTGGGTTTTTACAAGATCAGGGTTTGCATCTTCCTTGTCGATTTTATTGATCGCTATGATGATAGGGACATTTGCAGCTTTTGCGTGATTGATCGCTTCTTTGGTTTGAGGTTTTACCCCATCATCAGCAGCTACGACAATGATCACGATATCAGTAATGCTAGCTCCCCTAGCACGCATAGCCGTAAAAGCTTCGTGTCCGGGAGTATCGATAAAGGTAATTTTGCGTCCGTTTTTTTCCACCATATAAGCACCCACATGCTGAGTGATCCCGCCTGCTTCGGCATTAGCAACGCGAGACTTTCTTATAAAGTCCAAAAGCGAGGTTTTACCATGATCAACATGCCCCATGATCGTGATAACCGGCGCTCTTGCTTGCAAGTTTTTATTATCTTGGTTTTGCTCGTATTCTTTGATATAATCAAACTCGCTTGCCTCATCGATAATGCTTATTTCAATACCAAATTCTTCAGCCAAAATTTCAATCGCCGTTTCATCTAAAAAGTCGTTTTTGGTTGTCATCATTCCAAGCATAAAGAGCTTTGAGATGATCTCGCTTGTGTTTTTGCCTATCTTATCTGCAAATTCATAAAGGCGAATTTCCTTTGGAATTTCAACGCTTTTGATCTCGGCATTTTCTTTTTTTTCTACTCTTTTTGGGGCTTTTTTGCGTCTGCTTCTACTTAGGCTTGTTTCTGTGAATTGATTAAAAGATTGTCTTAAAACAGCAGGTTGCTTTTTTGGTAAAACAGGGGCTTCTTTTTCCTCGCTAATACCGCTAAAATCAGGCAAAACAACCACATCTTCATCTTCAAGACTAATATCTGCAAAGCTTTGATTTTCCATAAAATCCATTTTTGAGGTATTTTCTTTTTTATGACTTTGAGGGGCTTTTTTATCCTTTTTCTTAGGGCGTTTTAAGCTTTCTTCTTGACTTAAAGAAAACATATCTTTTAATGCTAAATGAGCGTTTTTTGGTGCTTTTTTCTCTTCTTGTATAGCTTGTAAATTTTCATCTTTTTTCTTTTTAACGATGACAAGCCCTCTTCGTTGGTTTAAAGAAACAGGGGCATTAGCTTCTTCTTGCTTGTCTAAATTGATCTCTTTTTTAGGCTCTTCTTTGATCGTCTCTTCTTTTACAAGAACTTTTTTTTCTTCTTTAACTTCTTCTTTAGCCTTGCTTTTTGGGCTTTTTTCCTTTGCTTTGCTGGGACTTTTTTCTTTTTTTTCTTCCTTTGTTTCTTTAGTCTCTTTTTTAGGACTTGCTTTTTTTGCCTTTTCCTTAAAAGCTTCTGGAATGATCTTTGTTTGTATGTATTCATAAATAGCTGCGGCAACCTCTTCATCAACACTACTTGAAGCAGATTTTACATCAATACCAAGTTCCTTAGCCTTTTCTAAAATTTCCTTGCTAGGATAGCCCATATCCTTAGCAATCTCATGAATTCTAACCTTTGACATTTAAAACTAACTCCTTTAGATCTTGCTGATCGACCTTTAAATTGTGTATTTTTATCTTGCGAAACGCCTTTTCATCTTTATTTAGACAAGAAGAACAGACATAAAAACTTCTTCCTGTGCCTAAATTTAAATGAATTTTACCCATTTTTACACCAAAACGAAATAAACTTTTTTGTTCTTTTCTTGCCTTGCAAATGATACACATTCTAATAGGTATATGATTTTTCAAAATTATATCTTTTTTTCTTGATTTTTAGCAAATTTCAAAGCCTTTATTGTTAAATTCTAAAAGCTCGATTTGAAAATTTTTAAATTTATCTTGCATTTTTTGCCTTAAATTTAAGCCGTCCTCTTCATAAACAAGGTTAAAAAAGCTTGATCCTGAGCCTGAGAGCGTACTCATTAAAGCATTATTTTCAAGAGCAAATTTTTGTACTTCAAAAAGCTCTGGTAGGTTTTTCATTCTATAAAATTGATGCAACCTATCTTTACTTGCTATTTTAAGCAAATCATATTTTTTTTCTAAAAAACAAGCCGTTAGCAAGGAAGAATGCGAGATATTATACACACAATCTTGAAAAGCGATATTTTTCTTAAGAGCTAATCTACTTTGCTCAGTGCTTATTTTTACGCTTGGTATGACAAGTAAGGCTTTTAAATTTGTATCAATATCCTTTTTTATGCTATAAACTTCGTTTTTATGCAAAATAGAGCAAACAAAACCTCCATAAACGGCAGGAGCTATGTTATCTGGGTGATTTTCATATCTTAGGGCTAAATTTAAAAGCTCTTTTTTTTCTATTTTTAAACCTAAAATTTCATGCACTGCAACAAGTGCTGCAATGATGATAGAAGAAGAGCTTCCAAGTCCCCTTGAAAAAGGAATTTGGTTGTTAAAATGAAAGGAAAAATCAAGCCTTTCTTGTCCGTGTTTTTGACAAATTTCTTTAAAAATTTGTATGAAAAGATTGTTTTTGGCTAAATTTGCACTTTTTTCTCCAAAGCCCTTAATGCTTATGTCAAAAGCCTTTGAGGGCTTTATAAGCACCTCATTAAAAAGCCCTAAAGCCAAACCCAAACAATCAAAACCCGGTCCTAAATTTGCACTTGTGGCACTTACTCGTATTTTCAAATTTATCCTCAAACTGCATCGATAAAATAAAAAGGTAAAATATCCTCGCTTAAATTTAAGCAAGAAAGATGATCAGGCAAGAAAAACTCAGCCCCTGCTGCTTTTTGCAAAGAAATTTGCTTATTTTCATAGACAAAACAAAGCTGATTATTAGCACTGATAGGCTTAAAGCCGTTAAGTTCAAAGCCACTTACGGCAAACATAGGGATATTTTTTACTATACTTAGGGTTTGAAAGCACAAAAAGCTGATCTTTATCCCCATAAAAGAACCAGGACCATTAGCATAAATGAGCTTTTCAAGGCTATATTTCTCAAGTAAATTTTGCAAAATTTTAGGTAAAAACTCACTTGCTCTTTCATCGCTTTGGTATTTTTCAAACAAAAGTTCATCTTTATAAACCCCAAGCATGATAGGTTTTGATAAGGCATTAAGAAGTAAGCAAACTTTTTCTATGCAAAAACCTTTTCGTAATTTTTTTCCCGAGCAACACTTACGATTTCATAAGCACTTGTATCTTTTAAAATTTCTTTAGTAAGCAAGTGATTTAAATGATGACTTCCTGCATAAGATATATAATCCCCATAAACTCTATATCCAAGTAAGGTTAAATCTCCAATGGCGTCTAAAATTTTATGACGCACAAACTCATCTTTAAAACGCAAACCCTCAGGATTTAAAATGCGGTTTTCATCAACGACCACGGTATTTTCAAGGCTTCCGCCCAGAGCCAAATTCATCGCTCTTAGGGTTTCTACATCTTTTAAAAAACCAAAAGTTCTAGCTCTTGCGATTTCTTCGATATAATTTTTTTTGCTGAATTCAAAATTATAAGTTTGTTCGCCTATCATGGCATTGTCAAATTTGATTGTATAATTTATGCGAGGCTCGTTTGTTGGGGTGATACGAACAAATTTATCCCCGTCTCTAACCTCTATAGGTTTTTTAATCACCATGATTTTTTTAGGTGCGTCAAGTTCTTTTAATCCAGCCTCATCAAGCATCATACAAAAACTAATGCTAGATCCGTCCATAACAGGAGCTTCATTTGAGTTTAAAACTATACGGATATTGTCTATTCCGTAAGCATTAATCGCACTCATTAAATGCTCTATAGTCGAGATATAGCCTCTACTATCGCCAATGACCGTTGCAAGCTTTGTATTGATCACATTTGCAGGTTCTGCCTTATAGCTCACATTTAAATCACTTCTAAAAAAAACGATACCACTATTTGCTTCTAAAGGCTCTAAAATAAGCTCTATAGGCTCGCCTTTATGAAGTCCTATACCTACGCCTTTTACGCTTTTTGCTATACTTAGTTGATTCATTGTCTTTGCCTTAAAATTATTTTTTTTGCATTTTCCAAAACTTCGTGGATATTATTTTTGAGCCAAATTGGATCTTGAAACTGCTCAGGACGCACTTCAACCCCTTGCACCAAAACACCAAAGTGCAAATGATCGCCCAAGGCTAAACCACTTACTCCTGTATTGGCAATAACATCTCCCTCATAAACCTTATCTCCCTCGCTTACTCTTCTTGATGAGCAATGCCCATAAAGTGTATATAAGCCAAATCCATGATAAACAACAACATTATTTCCATAAATTCCATTTTCTTCCGCAAAAACGACTTCTCCGTCATTGTTTGTGATGATAGGAGCTTCAGCTACGCTTGCTAAATCAAGCCCCAAATGATAAGAATCGCTAACAAATTTATCCTTATACGAATAAAACCTATGATCAGCAAAATCAGCCACTTTCATCGCATTTTTTAGAGGCAAAAAAAGCTTGAGCTTAAAATTTTCATTTAATTCTTTTTCTTGAATTTTACTTGTGATCTTATGGATCAAGGCTTCATTTCCTAGCCTTAAGGTTTCATTTACAAATTTAAATTTAGCTAGTCTGTCAAGCTCATCAGGCTCTGGTGCGTATTGATTAGCAAGTTGTTCTATTTTGCCGTCTAAAAATCTATCATTAAGAGCGATATTTGACTCTCTGTATTTCTTATTTAAAAAATAATACCTTATGCGTTCTTTTGTTTCATTTCCTGCCTTATCTTTAAGCACAACATAAGCTCTAAAATCCTTATCTTTAGAATCCCAAGCGATCAAGCTTGCATAAAAATTTTCCTTGATAAAAGGCACAACCTCAAATCTCTTGCCTTTATCCGTAAGGATATAAGCCTCATCTAAATTTTCATCTCTAGCCTCAAAAACAACGCTTGCTGCACCGCCTTGTTCTATCTGGTAAGAATTAGCCAAAATATTTAACATAGGCTTTTTATCATCTATGATAACACGAATGCTTTTTTTTGAGAGATTTCCAGAAAACCAGCCCCAAAGACTAGAGTCCCAAACTTCTATATCCATGAGATAAGAGTTTAATTTTTCTTTATAGGCAAGCTTTGGTAAAGAAATTTGCAAAACAAGTTCTTTGTTATTGCTAAATTTTTGATCCATTAAAACATTTGCTGTTTCATTCACATCTTTTTTTAAAGAAATTTTAACACGCTTTATGCCCCTATGTTCATCTGTGAGTCTTAAGGGTAAGGCTTCTTTTAAGTTGCTATAAACGGTGTCATTTATGAAAATATTTGGCTTGTTTTGTTCTAAAATTTCAAGTTTTGGTAGGAAAAAAAATATACCAAAAATGAGTATAACAATGAGAGTATAAAGAAGTAATTTTTTATTATCCCTTCGAGCCATACAAAACCGCCATTAATGAGCTTCAAAATTTTTGCAACCCATTGTATCCTAACTGAGTTAATATTTATAAATAAATGCCTAAAAATTTAATTTGTTATTTAAAAAAGGCAAAAATATCAGCAAATCACAAAATTTCTCTCAAAGTATTTGCCTTTTGCATCCATATTTTAAGCTCATCAAGTCTATCTTCTTGGATCATTTTTTTGCAAGTTTCTAGCTCTTTTTGAAAATGTTCTATGGAATTTAAAAGATTGTCTTTATTTTGCTCAAAAATGCTTCCCCACATGGCAGGACTTGACTTTGCTATACGGCTCATGCCCTTAAAAGAACCTCCTGCTAGATGCACGATATTGCGTTTATTTTCTTCTTTCATCACGAAATTTGCCAAAGAAAAGCTGATGACATGAGGTAAATGCGAGATGATCGCCGTGTGATGATCATGATCTAAGCTATCCATAAAGACGATTTTCATGCCCAAATGAGAGAAAACTTCTACCGCTCTTTTTTGGTGTAAATCATCAGCCACCTCGCTATCGCAAAGCACGCAAACGCCGTCTTTATAAAGCTCTTTAAAAGCAGCTCTTGGACCGCTGTTTTCAGTGCCTCTCATAGGGTGAGCAAAAATGGTTTGCTTGATAAGCTTTTTTGGCAAGCTTTCTATGATCTTTCTTTTAGTGCTTCCAAGCTCGATGATCGTAACATTACTAGGCAGATCCTTAAGCTTTTGCAAAAGCTCCACAATGGCATCAACAGGCGTTGCAAGAAAGATAATATCGCAATTTTTAAGATCCTTAAATTCTATAAGCTCGTGTATAAGTCCAAGCTCTAAGGCAATTTGCTCGTGTTCTTTGTTTAAATCCATTCCATAAACAGCTGAAACAAGCTTATTATCCCTTAAACAAAGTCCCAAAGAACCACCTATAAGTCCAAGCCCTATGATAGCTATTTTCATTTTTTTCCTTAAAATTAAACTCTTGATTTAAATTTCTTCGTTATTATATCGGTTTAATAAAAATATAGGTAAAAAATTTAATGAAAAAAATAATTAGCATTTGTTTATTTGCTAACTTATGCTTGGGTGCTAAAATAGAACAAATTAATTTTGAAGGCTTAACCCAGCTTTCTAAAGAAAGTGCTATAGAACTTTTGGGTCTTAAAATAAATGATGAGATTAATGCTCAAAATATCAATCAAGCCCTTTTAAATTTATATAAGCAAAATTATTTTAGTGATATTGTGATAGAAGAAAATAACCGCATTTTAACGATAAAAGTGGTTGAAAAATTAAGTATTGCAAAGATTGATATAACCGGCGTTGCTTCAAATGACAAAAAACAAATTGATACTATTTTAAATCTCAAAAAAGGCTATCTTTACGATGAGGGTGTTGTCAAAGAAGCAGCAAATCGTATAAAACTTTTTTATGAGTCAAAGGGGTATTTTGATACCATAGTTGAAGTAAATACCGAAAAATTAAGTAATTCAAATGGATTGAAGCTCGAATTTATAGTCAATCGTGGCGAAAATATCACCATAGAAAATGTTTTGTTAAGTGGGAGTAAAAAGCTTGATTATGGCGATGTTGAGCCTGTCATAGCTAATAAAAAACGCGAATTTATGGGCTGGATGTGGGGTAGAAATGATGGGGCTTTGAAAATTTTTGAACTAAGTTCTGATAGCTCAAGGATTGGCGATGAGTATATGAAGATGGGCTATCTTGATGTCGAGGTTTCGCCTGCTTTTTTAAGAACGGATACTGATACCTATAAGGCTGATTTGAGTTATTTTATAAAAGAAGGCAATCGTTACAAGATCACAAGCATAGCTATAGAAAATCCTGTTTTTGAGACTCAAAGTAATATAAAAAAAGCTAAAAAACTTAAGTCTAAGGTCGGTAAATACGCTAATATAGAAAAAATTAGAGCTGATATTAGTTCAATTCAAACAGATACTGCTGATTTAGGTTATGCCTTTGCTCAGGTTTATCCTGATATAAAAAAAGATGAGTTTAATCAAGAAATAGACATTGTTTTCAGGGTTGTCCCAAATGATAAGGTTTACATAAGAAATGTCATCATTTCAGGAAATTCAAGAACTGCTGATAAGGTCGTTCGTAGAGAGCTTTTTGTAACCGAGGGCAATCTCTACCACAAAAGCGATCTTACAGAATCAAGCAATGCCTTAAGAAGAACTTCATATTTTGATGATGTGCAGATAAAAGAACAAAGAGTAAGCGATACTGAGCTTGATTTGATCGTTGAGGTTAAAGAGGCTTCAACAGGATCTATTTCAGGAGGTATTGGATATGGCTCAACTGATGGCTTACTTTTAAATGCTTCCTTATCTGATAGCAATATTTTTGGTTCAGGAATGAAAAGTATCATCAGCATTGACAAAAGTGATACCACGCTTTCAGGTCGTATAGGGCTTACAAATCCTCGTTTAAGGGATTCGCAGTTTAGTTTGGGTGGGAATTTATATGCAAATGACTATGACTGGAACAATTATAGTGAAAAAAACCGAGGTTTTGATGTAACTTTAGGACGCCAATTTGCAAGATATTATCATGCTGCACTCACTTATAATTTTGAAAAAGATGATATTTACGCACTTTCAGATACTCTTTTAGCTACAGGCTATGAGCTTGGAAGAAGTACAAAAAGTTCTATTACTCCGTCCATAGGCTTTAACAACACAGATGATTATTATTTGCCAAGAAGCGGGATTATCGCCTCAACAGCTTTGGAATTTGCAGGAGTTGGCGGAGATCAAAAATTTATTTCCTCAAGTACAAGTTTTAATTTTTATCAAGGATTAAAAGATTTTATCAATGTGGATTTGATTTATCGTTATAAGGCAAATTTTTATAAGGTTTGGGATAGAGGAAAATTACCTATCAATCAAAGAATTTATCTAGGCGGTATCAATTCTATCCGTGGTTTTGATAGCAGGAGTGTCAGCCCTAAAAATATCTATGGTTACGAATATGGTGGAACTATTGCTTTTACTAATTCAGCTGAGCTTTCCTTTCCTCTTATAGATAGGATCAAGTTAAGAGGGGCTTTGTTTTTTGATTATGGTATTAATGGCAAAGAAAATTTAAATGTCCATGAGAGTATTCATCGTTATAGCACAGGTGTTGCTATAGAGTGGATTACTCCTATCGGTCCTTTGCAACTCATCTTTGCAAAAGCTTTAAATGCTAAAGAAAATGATGATACAAATAGCTTTGAATTCACGCTAGGAACAAGGTTTTAGCAACTAAGCAAAAAGATAAAGTTTTTTTGTTATAATAGACTTTGATAATTAAAGAATTTAGGTAGAGTGATGAACTTTTTAGAGATGTTTTCAGGTATCAGACGCAAGCAAGCAAACCCAAGTGAAGCTCCAAATCACTGGGTAAAATGTGATAATTGCCATGCTTTGATGTATTATAAAGAAATTCAAGTTTGTCTTAATGTCTGTCCAAAATGTGGTTTTCATATGAGAATTTCTCCACTAAAGAGGATAGAAGTTCTTAGTGATGAGGGAAGCTTTGTTGAATTTGACGCTGATTTAGAGGCAACTGATCCTTTAAATTTTGTCGATAGTAAGTCTTATAAAAAACGCTTGAGCGAAAGTGAAGAAAAAACAGGACGCAAAAGTGCTGTGATCAGTGGAGAATGCTTGATAGATGGGATAAAAACTCAGCTCGTGGTTTTTGATTTTTCTTTCATGGGAGGAAGTTTAAGTTCGGTTGAGGGCGAAAAGATCGTTCGTGCTGTTCAAAGAGCTATCATGGCTAAGACTCCTCTTGTTATCGTTTCTGCTTCAGGTGGAGCAAGAATGCAAGAAAGCACCTTTTCTTTAATGCAAATGAGCAAAACAAGTGCAGCACTAAAGCTTTTAGACAAAGAAAAACTTCCTTTTATCAGCGTCTTAACTGATCCTACTATGGGTGGGGTTTCAGCTTCTTTTGCTTTTTTAGGCGATATCATTATCGCTGAACCGGGTGCTTTGGTAGGCTTTGCAGGAGCTAGAGTGATCAAACAAACCATAGGTGCTGATCTGCCAGAGGGCTTTCAAAGAGCAGAGTTTTTGCTTGAACATGGGTTAATCGATAGCATTGTCCCAAGAAGCGAGCAAAAGCAGTTCATTAGTGATTTTTTAAAATTATTCTCTAAGGCTTAATCTTGCAAATCAATGTCTTTTCCATACAAAAAAATTCTTTAGAATTTAAAGAAAGTGAAGAAAAATACATCAAATTTATCTCTAAATTTGCTCTTTTAAAAGATATTTCTTTGTTTAATAACAAAATAGCTAATGCCCAAAAGATCGGAGCTAAGGAAGCTAAAAAAAGTTATGAAGAGCAGTTAAAGCCTTATAAAAAAGGCTTTTGTGTGGTGCTTGATGAAAGAGGAAAAGAGCTAAACAGCCTTGAGTTTTCAAATTTACTTAGTGACAAAAATGAACTTTCATTTTTTATAGGTGGGGCATTTGGCTTGGAAGAAGAATTTATCAAAAGCTTTGATCTTGCCCTTTCTTTAAGTCGCTTAACCCTAGCACATCAGTTTGTAAAAATTTTACTTTTAGAGCAAATTTATCGTGGATTTTGTATCAAATACAAACACCCATATCATAAATAGGAAGGAAAATGGACACAAAACAGCTTGAAAAATTTAAAGAAATTTTAGAAAGTCGCAAACAAGAAATTTTAAACCAACTTTACCAAACAAACAAGGATATAGAAGATCTTTATAACAGCGAACCTAATGATAACATTGATTTTTCAGTTATCACAGCAAGTTCGCAAATAGAAGAAACCATAGATCACAACCTCAAACAAGAACTTGAATACATAGAAAATTCTTTACTTAGGATCAAAAAAGGAAATTACGGAATTTGTGAGGGTTGCGAAGAAGAAATCAACATAGAACGGCTTAAAATCAAGCCTCACGCAAGGTATTGTATAAATTGCCGTGAAAAATATGAAAAATCAAAAGGATTATAAATGAAAATTAAACTTTTTATCTTTGCTAGCTTGCTTTATATCGTCATTTTAGGAGCTTTTGTTTTTAATGTAAATTCTCAAGATTATACCTTAACGCTTGGAGCTTATGATATTGTCTTGCCGGTCGTGGTTTGGATCTTGCTTCCTGTTGTGCTTTTGTTTATTGCAGCAGTTTTGCATATGAGTTTTTACGGACTTTTGAGGTATTTAAAATACAAAAATTTCTTTAGTGATGCTAAGAAATTTGAACTTTTTGCTCTTGATTTGCTCTTGCAAAAAGAAAGTCATATTTTTTTCAAAACGAAAGAATTTAAAAATGCAGCCGCTTTAAGTTCCAGCCTTTTAACACATCAAAAAATTCCAGATTTTGATAAATTTAATGAAATTTTAGATATTTTAAGTGAGCTTAAAGAAACCAAAACAGCTAATCTTAAAAAATTTAAACTTCCAAGCGATAACGCCTTATCCTTGCTTAATGAAAAAAATCATATCTTAAATGACATAAACTACGCATATTCAAGGATCAAAAACAAAAAAGAGCTTGAAGATGAACTTGATATCTTAGCCTTTGATAAGGTTTTAACAAGTGGAAATTTAGAACAGATCAAAGCTTTAAAAGCAAGCAAAAATAGCGAACAAATTTGTGCTATTTTTAGGCGTTTTGATGAGGGTTCTTTAGAGCTTAATGGCACTGATTTTGAAAGCTTTATGAAGGACAATGCCTTTGATGAAAAGCAGTTTTTAAAAATTGCTAAAATAGGCGTTAAAAAGCTTAATCCTGATTCTATCATCAGCATTTTTAAAAGATTTAAAAATGAAAACATAGAGGCTTTAAGGGCGTATTTATTTGTTTTGGCTGAACTTTCTATGTATGATGAGCTAAGGCTTGAGCTTGGAAATGATGAGAGCAAATTTCAGGATTTTAGGATAGTTTTACTTGCTAGAGAGCATAAGAAAAAGATTGATTTGTTTAGCTTTATTCAATGATTGATTTTAGCAAAAAGCCTTTGTTCTTAGCACCTATGGCAGGTTTTAGTGATCTGCCCTTTCGTAATGTGGTAAAAAAATTTGGCGTTGATGTAACGATAAGTGAGATGATCAGCTCAAATGCCCTTGTGTATGAAAGTGCAAAAACCCTTAAAATGCTTGAAAAAGCCGAGCTTGAAAAGCCCTTTATAGTGCAGATTGCAGGAAGCGATGAAGAAGTTATCAAAAAAGCCGTTTTAATGCTCAATGACATGGACTTTATCGACGGCATAGACTTTAACTGCGGTTGTCCTGTGCCAAAGGTAACAAAGCAAAATGCAGGCTCTGCCTTGCTCGAAGATTTACAAAAGCTTAAAATTCTTGTTAGCACTATCAAAAAATACAGCAAAAAACAACTTACAAGTGTTAAATTTAGGCTTGGTTTTAATGAAAAATATCCTGATAAGATAGCTAAGGCTTGCGAGGAAGCTGGGGCTGATTTTGTAAGCGTTCATGGACGCACAAGAAAGGAGCTTTATAGTGGTAAGGCAGATTGGGAAAGTATATCTTTGGCTAAACAAAGCGTTCATATCCCTGTCGTAGCAAATGGAGATATCAACGCCCAAAATGCAAATTTAGCATTAAGCCAAAGTAAATGTGATGCCTTGATGATAGGAAGAGCAAGCATTGGCAAGCCTTGGATCTTTCTTGAGATAAAAAACGGCAAAAGTGTGGATAAGGCTTTGAAAAAGCAGATCATTTTAACGCATTTTGAAGAAATGCTTAAACATTATAAAAAGCAAGGCATAAGTATCTTTAGAAAGCATTTGCATGAGTATTCTAAGGGCTATGAAGCTGCAACAAGCTTTAGAAATGAGATCAACCAAATAAACGATGAAAACTCCATGCGAAAACGCATAGAAAATTTCTTTTAAAGCCCTTTAAAAAGGGCTTTTGCTTAAGAAACTAAGGAAAGCAAATCATTAAGATTTGAATCCGCATTTTTAAGCTCTTCTTGAGCTTTTAAAACCTCGTTTTCGTTTTGTCTAAAACGAAGTGTTTGCACATTTGAAGCAAGATTGTCAAAGAGTGAATTTGAAGAGCTTGAAGCTGTGTTTGAAGAAGTTTGCAAGGCTTCTTTAGCTTCTGTCTTTTCTTCTTTGCCTGCTTCAAATAAATTAGCAAACAAAGCACCCGAAGTATCTTCAACTTCCTTATCGACCTTTTTATAAGTTCCGCTTAAAACATCAAATTCCATGGAACTTATGGTTTTGTAATTTACTTGCATAGTCTTTTCTCCTTTCCAAAATATGCAAAGATTTACAAGCAAATTTTGTTCCCAAATTTAGCATCTTTTAAAATTTTTCTAAAAATTGATAAAATACTTAATTTTAGCCCATTTTCAAAAAACGATTTTTTATGTTATAATCATAGCTTGTATAAATTTTTAAGGATCTTAAATGCTGTTTAGTTCAGCTGTTTTTATCTTTGCCTTTTTGCCTATCATGCTTTTTGGCTTTTATCTTTTAAAGCATTTTAAAAAATTTATTTTGGCAAAAGTTTTTTTGGTGCTTGGAAGCTTCTTTTTTTATGGATATTTTGAATTTAAGCTCGTGTTTTTACTGCTTGCTTCCGTGCTTGTGAATTACTTTTTAGCCTTAAAACTGCTCTCAAACATGAATTTACGAGGCTCACAGGGGGGGGGGGCTTGCTAAATTCCTATTCATACTTGGCATAGTTTTTAACCTCGCCTTGCTTGGCTTTTTCAAATACACAGATTTTTTTCTAGAAAATTTCAATCTCTTCTCAAAGCTCTTAAATTTAGACTTTAATATCCCCTTACCTCACATCATCTTGCCTTTGGGGATCTCGTTTTTTACCTTCCAGCAAATTGCTTTTTTAGCAGATATTCACGCTAAAATAAAGCTAAATGACATGCAAGAGGGCAAAAAACAAGGCATTGATTTTTTGGACTATACACTTTTTATATCTTTTTTCCCTCAACTCATCGCAGGTCCAATCGTTCATCACAAAGAAATGATGCCCCAATTTGCCAGCACGCTAAGCTCCAAAGCCACATTTTTAGACTGGGAAAAATTTGCAAAAGGCTTGGTTATTTTTATCATAGGCTTGTTTAAGAAAATAATCATTGCTGACACCTTTGCAAAGCATGCAAATTTAGGCTTTGACGCAACTTTAAAAGGAGAGGTTTTAAACATCGCCGAAGCTTGGGCAAGCTCTTTTAGCTATACTTTTCAAATTTATTTTGATTTCAGTGGATACTGCGATATGGCTATAGGGCTTGGACTTTTCTTTGGTATCGTGCTACCGATAAATTTCTACTCTCCTTATAAAGCACTGAACATAAAAACTTTTTGGCAAACTTGGCATATCACTTTGGGAAGATTTTTAAAAGCTTATCTTTATATCCCTCTTGGTGGAAACCGCCTTGGAAAGTGGCTCAATTTACGCAATCTCTTCATCGTAGCCTTTTTAAGTGGGATTTGGCACGGAGCTGGCTGGGGCTTCGTGATCTGGGGGATCATGCATGGTCTTGCTATGGTTATTCATAGAGCTTATAGTTTTTATCTTGAGCATTTAAAAAGCAAGGGTGCTAAGCTAGAGTTTTTAAAAAGCAAAATTTATATCATCTTTTCTTGGTTTTTAACCTTTAATTTCGTAAGTCTTGCTTGGATATTTTTTAGAGCCGAAAGTTTAAGCTCGGCTCTAAGCCTCTTAAAATCCATGTTTGGACTAAGTTTTGTTGAACTGCCACAAAAATGGTGGAGAACTAGGGAACTTTTTGCAAAGCTTGATGGGAATAATGAATTTTTGTATTATTTGATCATTTCTTTCATACTTTGCCTTGCTTTTAAAAACTCCATTCAAAAAATAGACAATTTCAAAGCAAGTTTTAAAATGGCTATTTTTATCGCACTTTTATTATTTAGTGCTTTACTTAGTATGATGACAAGTACTTATACTGAATTTATTTATTTTAATTTTTAAGGCAAGATGATGAATGTTTATAAAAAATTTGTTTTTGGGGTTTTGTTTTTAAACTTTACCGTGCTTGCACCTTTTATCGTTTTACTTTGGGTTTATGATCCTGCTATGTTTTTTCATAAGCCCTTTTTTAGAGCTTTAAGCTTTAAAGAACGCTTGCATGAAAGATATATAATCGATCATTATGACTTTGATAGCCTTATACTTGGAACTTCCATGCTTCAAAATACAGATCCTAAAGAAGCTGAGGCAAAGCTTGGCGGAAAATGGGTAAATTTATCCATCAATGGAGCACATTTTAGTGATAGAAATGTGATTTTTAACTATGCTTTGAAACATAAAAATATACAAAGAGTGCTTAGCTCTTTAGATGCCTTTGCTTTGATAGATCCTTTAGAAGCCTCGTTAAGTTCTCAAATTTTTGGCTCATTTAAAGACAATATGGCATTTTATCTTCATAAACATTTTATTTTTTGTGCCCTAATTTATTCTACAGAAGAAAAATGTGTAGGAAAAACAAAAAGAAGGATAGAAAATTTTAACAACTGGATAGAAGGCTTTGAAGATAATGCTATAAGATTTGGAGGACTTGAAAATTGGTTTAAGGGTAAATATCCAAGCAAAGATGATATAGAATTATTAAAAAATGCCAATGATGATTTTAAAAACCAAGTGAGGAAATTTGATTTAAAAAAACAAGAGGATTTTATCAATAAGGAGCTTTTTTCTTATATCAAAGCTTATCCTCATATCCAATTTGAACTTATAGTCCCAAGCTATCACAAAGCCTTCTATAAAGCCACAAAGCTTGAAAATCATCTTGCAAAATATCAGCAAATGATTAAATTTATAGTCAATGAAACAAGCAAATATCAAAATGCCAAGGTTTATGGCTTTGATGATTTGGCGTATGGTGATGATATAAGAAATTATAAGGATTTGGGGCATTATAATGTTGATATGAACTCTATGCAACTTGAGGCTATAAGGGATCAAAAGCATATCTTAACCCCACAAAATATAGATGAATATTTAGCCAAATTTGAAGAAAAAGTGATCAACTATGATCTAAAGCCTTTAAAAGAGATCATCAAAAAATACGAGCAAGAAAATAAAAAGAGCTAAATTTAAAAAAGGGGCTAAATTTAGCCCCTTTAAAGTAATCAATCCCCATGAGTTGGGGCGTATTCAGGATCTATATCAGCGTTTTTGAGGTATTCTTGTTTGGCTTTTTCACATCTTTCATCTCTTAGTTTTCTATAAGCATTTCTTTGTTCGATTTCTTTTTGAGTTAAAGGGCGATCTTCAAGCCAAGCGATATGAAAATAAGTATCATCTATCTTTGAGTAAGTTTCATAAAATTCAACATAATCAAAATAATCCTTATCGCTCTTATACTCTATAGTTTCTTCCATGTAGATAGTCGGTCCAAAGCCTTTGTGATTTTGGGTGTTGTGTCCAAAGCCAGCAGTGTAGCGAATTTTATAAGTGCGCATTTTCTCTCCCTTGCAAATACTCATCATAAGTTCCACGAAAATCCTCGAGTTTGCCATTTTCAAGCAACCAAATTCGGTTTGCAAATGAACTGATGAGTTCTCTATCGTGGCTTATGCAAATAGCCACACCTTTAAAATTATACAAAGCCTCGCCGAGTGCGATGATAGCTTCAAGGTCAAGATGATTATCAGGCTCATCAAGCACTAAGAAATTTGGCTTTTCAAGCATAAGCTTTGAAAGCATTAAGCGGTGTTTTTCGCCCCCGCTTAAACTTAAAGCCATTTTTTCTTGATCGCTTCCACTAAAAAGCATTCGCCCTAGGCACTTTCTGATCTCATCTAAATCCTTGTGCTTTTCACTCATAAGCCATTCATAAAGCTTGACATTTTCATTTATCTTGTTCATTGTATCTTGAGCAAAATATCCAAGTTCTATGGTCGCTCCTAAATGTATAGCACCGCTATCTGGTGTTTGCAAACCTGCGATAATCTTAGCCAAAGTCGTTTTTCCAACGCCTGAAGCACCGATTAAGGCTATTTTATCATTTTTTTCAAGCTTTAGGTTTAAATTTTCAAATAAAACCTTATCAAAAGCCTTAGAAAGTTCTTTTATTTCACAAATTTCATTGCCTATTTCTCTATTTGTCCTAAAAACTATGCTAGGATCTCTTCTTGAGCTTATTTTAATCTC
The DNA here is from genome assembly GCF_006864365.1 of Campylobacter sp. MIT 99-7217. Classification (NCBI taxonomy): domain Bacteria; kingdom Pseudomonadati; phylum Campylobacterota; class Epsilonproteobacteria; order Campylobacterales; family Campylobacteraceae; genus Campylobacter; species Campylobacter sp. MIT 99-7217. The sequence goes on along the minus strand of NZ_QHLJ01000006.1, from coordinate 20,482 downwards.
TTCAAGTTCGATCTTTGCAAGGGCTTTTTGACGACTTGTAGCTTGCTTTGCCTTGCTTGCATTTGCTGAAAAGCGTCTTATAAAGCTTTCAAGCTCTTCTTTTTCTTTTAAGGCTCTTTCTCGTTTTAACTCAGCTTGTTTAGCCAAAAGCGTTGAAGCCATATACCAATCATCGTAATTTCCAGCAAAATCCCTTATATTTTTAAAATCCACATCTAAAATTCTTGTGCAAATTCGGTTTAAAAAATGCCTATCATGGCTTATCACAACCAAGGTTCCTTCATGTCTTAAAAGTTCATTTTCAAGCCAAGAAATGCTTTGCAAATCAAGATTGTTCGTAGGTTCATCTAAAAAAAGCACATCAGCACCCACAAACAAAAGCCTAGCCAAAAGCACCTTTACCTTGTCTGTGTTTTGAAGGCTTTTCATAGGGGCGTTAAAATCACTTATTTTCAAGCTGCTTAAAAGCTTTTCACAGCGAGTGGGTGCGTCATAATTTGGATCTTCTTCAGCACTTATTAGCTCAAGCTCGCTTAATCTTTCATTGATTTCATCTGTAAATTCAGTGCTTTCATAGAGTTTTTCTTTTTCTTTTAAAGCCTCAAAAAGCCTTTTATTTGCACTTAAAACAGCATCGATTATGCTTAGTTCTTCAAAGGCAAATTGATCTTGCTCTAGGCTAGCTTTTTTAATGCCTGCATCAAATTCGATTTCTCCGCTACTTGCTTCAAGCACTCCGCTTAAGATCTTTAGAAAGGTTGATTTTCCAGCCCCATTTGCTCCTATAAGTCCGTATCTTTGCCCCTTTTTAAGGCTTAAATTTACATTTTCAAAAAGCAAATGAGAGCCAAAACGCATAGTTAAATTTTTTACTTCAACCATTTGTGTTCCTATTTTTTCATGATTTTTTTCATATTTTCAAGGCGGTTTAAAGCCTCAAAAAGCGTTTTTTCTTGTTTTGCAAAATGAAATCTTATATAAGAATTATTTTTTTCCCTAAAAAAAGAAGAGCCGGGAACTGCTCCAACCCCAACCTTTGCTATCAAATCCTCACAAAATTTCAAATCACTTTCATAGCCAAATTCTTCTATATTGACCATGACAAAATACGCTCCCTCAGGTTCGTTACACTCGATATTTAAGCTTTTTAGTCCGTTGATAAAAATATCTTTCATTTGAGTGTATTTTACTTGCAAATCATGATAGTATGTATCAGGGAAATTTAAGCCCACTATGGCTGCTTCTTGCAAAGGTGCTGCTGCTCCAACGGTCAAAAAATCATGCACCTTGTGTGCTCTTTGGATCACTTCCTTACAAGCGATCAAATATCCAAGCCTCCAGCCTGTGATAGAATAAGTCTTTGAAAGTGAAGAACAGCTAATCGTCCTTTCAAACATATCAGGCAAAGACGCCATATAAGTATGCTCAAAGGGTTCAAAGATGATATGTTCATAAACTTCATCAGTGATCACAAAGGTGTCGTATTTTTTTGCTAAACCAGCTATAAGCTCAAGTTCTTCTTTGCTAAAAACCTTACCGCAGGGATTTGAGGGATTGCAAAGAATGATAGCCTTTGGATTTTGCTTGAAAGCATCTTCTAAAACATTAGGATCGAAATTAAATTTAGGCGGATTTAAAGGCACAAAAATAGGCTCAGCCGAGCTTAAAATCGCATCAGCACCATAATTTTCATAAAAGGGACTAAAAACGATGACCTTATCTCCAATATCAACAATACTTAACATCGTAGCCATCATAGCCTCAGTGCTACCACAAGTTACTAGGATATTTTCAGGGTCAATATCAATGCCCATGAAATGGCTTTGTTTCTTAGCTAAAGCTTCTTTGAAATTTTTAGCTCCACTTGTAATGGCGTATTGATGAGGACCCTTGTAAGCAACCTCAGCCAAACGATCTAAAATAGCCTTTGGAGGATCAAAATCCGGAAAACCCTGAGAAAGATTTATAGCATCATATTTTAAGCAAATTCTTGTCATTCTGCGTATCACAGAATCCGTAAAACTCGCTGTTCTTGAACTAAAAGCTCGCATGTTCTTACCTTTTGAAAAAGGTATTGTATCATAAGAAAGTTTAAATTTAAGGCTTTAAAGAGTAATTTTGACTTGATTTAGTTTTTTATTGTAAGATTTTGCAAAGAAATTTCAAGGAGAAACAATGCTTTGGCAAAGATTGCTTAAAGAAAATGCAAAGGTTTGGGACGGATATTTACATCATGAATTCGTAAAAGAGCTTGAAAAGGGTAGCCTAAAAGAAGAAAATTTTTTATTTTACTTAAAGCAAGATTATATTTATTTGCTTCATTATGCTAAATGCTATGCCCAGCTAGCACTCAATGCAAACACCGCAAAGGAGCTTCGCTTTGCGATGAAATTTCAAAACTATATCGTTGAGGGCGAACTTGAGCTTCACAAGAGCATTTTAAAGCTTGGCATTGAGGCGGATAAACTAAGCGTTAAAGATGAAAGCCTTGTAAATATCGCTTACACGCGTTATATGCTAAGTGTGGGGCAAAATGGGGATTTTCTTGATATGCTTACAGCTCTTAGTGCTTGTGCGATAGGTTATGGAGTGATAGGTGCTGAAATTTATCAAAGGCTTGGGGAAAAAAGCTTAGAAAATCACCCCTATAAAGAGTGGATTTTAACCTATGCAGGAGCTGAGTTTCAAAGCGAGATAAAAGAATTTGAAGACTTTTTAAACTCTTATAGCGATCAGGTTAATGAGTCTAAATTTAAAAAGTTAAGTGAAATTTTTCACTCTGTCGTGCGTCTTGAAACGGCGTTTTGGCAACACGCTTTAAATTTAAGGCTTGACTTGTAAGCTTTTGCCTTGCTAGCAGACAAAATATAATCTTTTAGAAGCTCTTTAAAGATTTTTATCCTTAAAGAGTATTTTTTAGTTTTGCTTAAAGCTTTTAAATTCTCCATTTACAAACTGAAGTCTTGCACTAAGTTCATCAAGATAAAATACCTCAAATGTTGGATTTTTAATATCTTGATATTTATTTTTTACTGAGGGATATTTTTCAAACATAGCTTTTTTAACTTCTAAATTTTCCTCAAAAACAGCCTTTGCACGAAGTCTTAAAAAAGTGCCATCTTTAGCACAGCTACAAAACTCTATACCGCTGTGTGCTTTGATATGCTTGTAAAGATTTTTGGTATTTGCTGTGCAAAAATAAATTTTATTTTCCCACAAAAGCGGACTTTGCATAGGACGCAAACGAGGATTTCCGCATGTTCCAAGTGTAGCCAAAAACGCTGGGGCATTTTCATCTAGGAATTGTTCTATATCTTTTAAATTCATTGTATTCTCCTTTTGAAATGAAGATTTTAGTCTTTATTAATTAATGAGCCAAATTTTACATTTATTTTCCAAAATTTACTCAGTGAAATTTTTATAACAAATGAAGCCTTAAAACACCTCTTATAAGCCTTTATAACTTAAGAAAAAATATATTTTTGTAAGGACAATTCGTTACAAATTTGGAGTTAATTTTGTATCTTGATATCATGAAATTAGCTTTGTTAAGTTAAAAGATAAAATATCTTTTAACTTGCTCTTTTTACATATACAAGCCGCCGTTGATTTTAAGCGTATCGCCTGTGATATAGCTTGCATAATCACTGAGCAAAAAAGCCACCGCATTTGCCACTTCTTCAGGCTCTGCAAAGCGTCCAAGTGGGATATTTTTTTGATAGCTTGCCTTAACTTCTTCGCTTAAAAGCTCGGTCATATCGCTTTTGATAAAGCCCGGAGTTACGCAGTTAAAACGGATATTACGGCTTGAACCCTCCTTAGCAAAGCTTTTGCTCATGCTAATCATTCCACCTTTGCTTGCTGAGTAATTTACCTGCCCAGCATTTCCCATTTCTCCCACGATAGAAGCGATATTTACCACAGCTCCAAAACGCTTTTTGCTCATCGCTTTTAAAGCCTCACGACACCCTAAAAATGCTGAATTTAAGTTTGTATTAAGCACCTTGTTAAATTCCTCAAGGCTCATTCTTAAAGCAAGTTTATCAGCTGTAATGCCTGCGTTATTTACAAGATAGCTAAGCTCTGAATCAGCTTCAAGTATCACTTTAACGCCCTCTTCAAAAGCCTTTTCATCGCTTGCATCAAAGCAAATCACAGCAGCTTTTCCTCCAAGACTTTCAATCTCAGCCTTCAAACTATCAGCAAGTTCTGGTTTTGAGCGATAATTTATCCAAACCTTTAAGCCAAAACCTGCTAAAACCTTAGCAATGCTTGCTCCTATGCCCTTGCTAGCTCCTGTGATCAAAACATTTTTTCCACTAAATTTCATCTTTCTTCCTTTGTAAAATTTCTTATAATCTTAGCTTAATTTCGTAAATTTAAGCCCTTAAAACAAAGCCTCATTCATCTGCTTTGGCTTTTCAAGTCCTAAAATTTTAAGCACGCTAGTAGCTAGGTTGCTAAGTCCTAAGCCCTCTTTTAGCTTGCTTACACCCTTTGCCTCGACAAAAACAAAGACATCAAAGGTTGTGTGATTTGTGAGTAAATTTCCCTTTTCATCTTGCATAGCCTCGCAGTTTCCATGATCGCTTGTAATGATAAAGGCATAATCTTCTTGCCTAGCCTTTTGCACAAGCTCTCCAAGGCAAGTATCAACAGCCTCAACAGCTTTCACAGCAGCATTAAAATCGCCCGTATGTCCTACCATATCGCCATTTGCAAAATTTACAACGATAAAATCCTCTCCCTTATCCATACCTTTTTTTACTGCTTCTAAAACCTCAAAAGCACTCATTTCAGGCTTTTCATCATAGGTTTTCACCTTTGGACTAGGCACTAAAATTCTACTTTCTCCCACTTCTAAATCTTCTTTTCCGCCATTAAAAAAGAAGGTTACATGAGCGTATTTTTCCGTTTCTGCGGTGTGAAGCTGGCTTAAATTTGCCTTTGAAATCACGCTTGCTAAGGTATTTTCAAGTTCTTCTTTTGCAAAAAGCACAGGAAGGGCAAATTTTTCATCATAAACGCTCATTGTAAGGATATTTTTAAAGATAAAATCCCTTTGAAATTCCTTAAACTCATCAGCACTTAAGGCTGTAACGATTTCTTTCATTCTGTCGTTTCTAAAATTTACAAAAATCACGCCATCATCTTCGCAAAGTCCTTTAAATTTAGGATTTATCCTACTTTGCAAAAACTCATCAGTGATTTCTTGTGCGTAAGAATCAGCTATAAATTCGCTAAATTTTTGAGCCGTCTCAGCCTTGCCAAAAAGCGTGTCATAAAAGACTTTTACCCTTTCCCAACGCTTGTCCCTATCCATAGCATAAAATCTTCCACAAACACTCGCAAGCAAAATGCCTTTTTGTTCGCAAAAATTTTCAAGTTCCTTGATAAAATCAAGCCCACTTGTTGGCAAAACATCACGCCCATCGGTAATAGCATGCGCAAAAACTTCCTTGCCCTCGTTTTTACAAATTTCGCACAAGGCATTAAAATGCGTTTGCATAGAATGCACACCTCCGTCGCTATAAAGTCCCACGATATGCACTCTTTTATGCTTTTTTAAAAAGGCTTTTAAATTTACATTTTGTGCTAGCTCGCCATTTTCAATAGCCTTATTTATACGCACTAAGTTTTGATAAATGATCCGCCCGCTACCTATGCACATATGCCCTACTTCGCTATTTCCCATTTGTCCCTCAGGCAAGCCAACAGCTAAGCCACTTGTTTTTAAAAGCGTATTTGGCACTTCTTTAAAAAGTTTTTCATAATTTGGCTTTTTAGCAGCAGCAAAGGCGTTAAATTTATCACTTTTGTTATAACCTATGCCATCAGTGATGACTAAAATACATTTTTGACTCATTTTTGCTTCTTTATCATAAAAAATTTTGCAAATTTTACTCAAAATAAACTTTGAAAAAGCAAATACACAAGAAAAATCTTTCAAAAGCCTTGTTAAAAGCAAAAATTGACTTAAATTTATGCTCCTTTTGGTGTTTTTGCTTGATTTAAAGTTATTTTGCTAGACTTTCAAGAAAATAAGGATTGAAATTTGGGTATTTTTGCGAGTTTGATACGCTTTTTAATGATTAAGATATTTTTTGTATCCCTTGCGTTCTTATTTAGTGCTTGTTCTTTGATGAGTATAAGCATTAAGGATACAAATTTAAGTCAAACAAGCTTTGTAAAAGATGATTTTGATCCTTTGCAAACGCCTTTAGGGCAAATTCATTTGCAAGATTTTATACAAAATCCCCAAAAAAGTGGCGCACTTTTTATCAATGATGGCAAACAAGCCTTGCTTCATAGAACAGCCCTTGTGAAAATGGCTCAAAAAAGCATAATCTTGCAAACTTATATCTACAAAAACGATCCAGAGTCAAGGCTTTTGATGTTTGAGCTTTGGCGTGCTGCAAATAGAGGTGTGGAGGTAAAAATTCTTATCGATGATAATGGGCTTGATTCTGATTTTTCTGATATCATTACCCTTGATTCTCACCCAAATATCGAAGTGAAAATCTTTAATCCCTACCGCACAAGAAGTACTATCCCTCGTTATGCTGAAATGGTGTATGATTTTAAACGCATTACGCACAGAATGCACAACAAAATTTTTATCGTTGATAATATCGCTTTGATCATAGGTGGACGCAATGTGGCGGATAATTATTTTGAAGCAAATTCTCAGGTTAATTTTAGCGATAGTGATGCTATTTTCATAGGTCCTGTTGTTAAGGAAGCTTTAGAAAATTTTAAACTTTATTGGAGCTATGATAAAAGTGTTAATGCAAGCTTGCTTCCCTCAAAAAATTCTATGGAGGATTATTTGGAGGAAATAAATACAAATTTACAAGGGTTTGAAAAGTCTTCAAAGGGTTGGATAGATTATAATGAAATCATGGATAAATTCCTTACAGCTTATGAGGAAAAGCGTTTTGCAATTTCTTGGGGAAGGGCGAAATTTCTAGGAGATTTGCCACAAAAAATAGAAAAAGAAGAAATTATCTATCCCATAAATGACGCTTTTTTAGCACTCAGTAAGGATTTAAAAAAGTCTTTGTATATCGTTTCGGCGTATTTTGTTCCAGGAGACACAGGCTTAGAGCTGATAGCAGATCTTAAAAAAAGAGGCGTTGAGGTGATAACGCTTACAAATTCTTTATCTTCTATGGATTCTGTTGTGGTGTATGCAGCGTGGCAAAGATACAGAGATAAGCTCTTAGAACAAGGTGTAAAGGTCTATGAATACTCCTATCATGGTAAAAACAAAAAGTCAAATTTAAGGGACAAGATAGGCTCTTCTTCTAGTTTGCATAGTAAAATCATCGTCTTTGATGAAAGTATCACATGGATAGGCTCTTTTAATCTTGACCCTCGTTCAAAAGATCTTAACACCGAAAGCATAGTTGTTTTTGAAAATGAAAATTTCGCAAAAAAGGTTCAAGAAAGTATAAAAGAAGATATCAAGGCTTCTTGGCAACTTCAAAGACAAAATGGCAAAACAACTTGGCAAGGCTACAATGAAAAAGGCGAGCTTGAAACACATACAAGCGATCCTGATACAAGTGTGATTTTGAGATTTTTTAATTTTCTTTCCAAAATTTTACCGGAAAATCAAATTTGATTTGTTGATTTTTTAGATTTTGCAGATTTGGCTTTGTAGAATAAAATGCTTTCCTAGCCCATATTCAAGAGAGAATTCGCTACCATTGCCATCAAGAACTTCAAGACTTAATTGACTTGTTTGAAGATAAGAAAGTTGATTTTTGTGAGTGTAAAGTTTAACCCCATTAAATTCGGCTAAAAGTTCATCATTAATACCTATTTTAAAATCATCTTTTTCATAACATAATAAAGCACTTCCTTCACAACACCCTCCAGAAAGGTATAAAAGAATCCCATTTGTATAGTCTTTTTGTAGAATTTCAAGTAAGTCTAGAGCTTGTTTGCTTGCTTGTATTTTCTGCATTTTATTTCCTTTTAAGCCGTTATTTTAAAAATAACGGCTGTTTTATCATTTCTTAAAAAAAGCCCAAGGCCTTAGGTGAGTAGCTAACAAGCAAATTCTTAGTTTGTTGATAGTGATCAAGCATCATTTTATGCGTTTCTCTACCTATACCGCTTTGCTTATAGCCTCCAAAGGCAGCGTGGGCTGGATAAAGATGATAGCAATTGGTCCAAACCCTACCAGCTAGGATCTCTCTTCCCATTCTATAAGCTCTATTAATATCTCTGCTCCAAACCCCAGCACCTAAGCCATAAAGGGTGTCATTGGCTATTTCTAGAGCTTCTTTTTCATCTTTAAAAGTAGTTAGGGCAAGCACAGGACCAAAGATTTCTTCTTGGAAGATTCTCATTTTGTTATGACCTTTGAAGATGGTTGGCTTGATATAAAAGCCCTTTTCAAGCTCTCCTCCTAGCTTGTTTTGCTCCCCTCCTATTAAGACCTCAGCTCCTTCTTCTTTGCCTATTTTAATGTAATTTAAAATGGTATTGATTTGATCTTGGCTTACTTGAGCACCCATCATAGTGCTAGGATCAAGTGGATTTCCAAGCTTGATAGCCTCTACTCTTTTAAGCACCTTGGCTATAAATTTATCATAAATGCTTTCTTGTATCAAGGCTCTACTTGGGCAAGTACAAACCTCGCCTTGATTGAAGGCAAAAAGCACAAGCCCCTCAACAGCCTTATCTAAGAAATCATCGTCCTTATCCATAATGTCCTCAAAGAAGATATTAGGGGACTTTCCGCCAAGTTCAAGAGTAACAGGAATGATATTTTCAGTGGCAAATTGCATAATCTGCCTACCAACAGCTGTAGAGCCTGTGAAAGCGACCTTTGCTATTTTTGGGCTTGTAGCAAGAGCCTTTCCTATCTTGCCCCCGCTTCCATTAACCACATTTAAGACCCCAGCAGGTAGCAAGTCTTTGATGAGATCTACAAGCACTAAGATACTAGCTGGAGTTGGGCTAGCTGGCTTTAAGACCACGCAATTTCCTGCAGCAAGAGCTGGGGCTAGCTTCCAAGCAGCCATTAAGATAGGGAAATTCCAAGGTATGATCTGCCCTACAACCCCAAGTGGTTCGTGAAAATGATAGGCTATGGTTTCATGATCTATCTCGCAAATGCTTCCTTCTTGAGCTCTAATACAACCTGCAAAATACCTAAAATGATCAATTGACAAAGGTATATCAGCATTTAGGGTCTCTCTAATAGCCTTGCCATTGTCCCAAGTCTCAGCATAGGCTAAAAGCTCTAAATTTTGCTCCAAACGATCAGCTATTTTTAGCAAGATATTTGCTCTTTCTGTGGTGGAGGTCTTGTTCCAAGTTTTTTTAGCATTTTGGGCTGCATCAAGGGCTGCTTCTATGTCTGCATCGCTTGATAGAGGCACTTTGGTGATGACCTTGCCAGAAATTGGCGTGATATTTTCAGTGTATTGACCGCTTTTTGGTGCTTGCCATTGTCCGTTAATGAAGTTTTCATACTGAGGCTTGAAAACCTTGGTGTGATCTTTGTAGATACTCATTTTTCTCTCCTTCATTTAATAGTATTTGTATCCTAATTTTATGCAAAAAAATATAAATTTAGTTTTAATTTTTTCATATTTAGGATAAATTTTAACTTTTTTATAATTTTATGTTACTATTTGTAAATTTATTAAAGTTTGTTTGTTTAAGATGAGCGTAATGATGAGGGTTTTGCTTTCTTAAAGAAATAAATTTTTAGTATTATTGATCAAATAAACTTTTTTCTTTCTCAAGACTTTTGATTTTAAAGCTTTTTCGGTGGATTTTACAGACACCAAATTTAAGTATAGCTTCAAGATGAGCCTTACTTGCGTAGCCTTTATGTTTTTCAAAGGCGTAATGAGGATAAATTTTTGAAAAATTGATCATTTCCTCATCTTTGCTTGTCTTTGCTAAGATACTAGCGGCACTAACTTCAGGGATTTTATCATCAGCTTTGATGAGTGTTTTTATACCGCTAACCTTAAAATTTGTGTTGCCATCAAAGAGGAATTCTTTATCTTTAAAATGCTTTTTGATCGTTTGTAAAGCCCTTGTTATACAGGTGCTAAGACCTAGTTTGTCAATCATTTCATTTGAAAAAGCAAGGATTAAAAACTTGCTTTGCTTTTTAAGTTTTAAAGCAAGCTCAAATCTCTTTTTTTCACTGAGCTTTTTAGAGTCTTTAAGTTCATCTATGAGTTTTTGTTCTGTGCTTTGAGTAAATTTACAAGCAGCGACAAACAAACTTCCTGCTAAAGTTCCGCGTCCTGCTTCGTCTATACCTACCAAAATTTATCCTGATTTTAGTTTTTTAAATTTATCTTGAATATTCTAATATTTTTAATATAAAAATTACTTTAATACAATTATTTTTAGGTGCTTTTGATAAAAATTTAATTTTTTAGAAAAAAGTTTTTATTTTGTTTGCATTTAAGTTTTGTTTAAATTATAAAGAGTTAAAATCACTGCCAAGCAAGAATACTTGCAAATATTAATACGGAGGGTTTCGTAATGGGAACGAGAAAAGAACACGATTTTATCGGTGAGTTAGAAATTGATGATAGTGTTTATTATGGTGTGCAAACCTTTAGAGCGGTAGAAAATTTTAAGATGACTGGCAGAAGATTGCAAAACTACCCTTTCTTTGTAAAAGCTTTTGCTCAGGTTAAAAAGGCAGCAGCACTTTCAAATAAAGAACTAGGCGTTTTAGATGCTGATAAGGCAGACGCTTTAGTAAAGGCTTGCGATAAACTTATAGCAGGAGAATATCTTGAACAATTCGTTGTAGATATGATCCAAGGTGGTGCTGGAACAAGTACAAATATGAATGTAAATGAAGTGATTACAAATCTTGGTTTAGAGAGCATGGGACATAAAAAAGGCGAATATCAATACCTTCACCCAAATGATCATGCAAATTTAGGACAATCCACAAACGACACTTATCCAAGCTCGATCAAGGTAGCAAGCTATGCAAAACTTACTGATTTGTTAAAAGCTATGAACGAGCTTAAAGATGAGCTTTTAGTTAAGGCAAAGGAATACAAAGATATGATTAAAATGGGTAGAACAGAGCTTGAAGATGCTGTTCCAACCACACTTGGCAATACCTTTAACGCTTTTGCAAGCTATGTAAAAAGTGATATCGAAAAAATCACTGCAGCAAGAGAAGCAATGAGCTATCTAAATTTAGGTGCGACAGCTATTGGAACAGGTATTAACTGCCACCCTGATTATAAGGTTTTGGTTGAGAAAAAACTTAGCGAAATCACAGGTGTAAATTTCAAGCCTGCTGAGGATTTTATCGCTGCTACTCAAGATACAGCTGATTTTGTTCATGTAAGCGGTGCTTTAAAAACAGCTGCTGTAAGACTTAGCAAAATCGCAAATGACCTAAGACTTATGAACTCAGGTCCAAGATGTGGTTTAAGCGAGATAAATTTACCAAAAATGCAACCAGGAAGCTCTATAATGCCCAGTAAAGTAAATCCGGTAATTTGCGAAGTTGTAGGTGAAGCTTGCTATGAAGTTATAGGAAATGATGTAACTATCATGCTTTGCTCTGAAAGAGGCGAATTTGAACTTAATGCTTTTGAACCGGGCATTGCTTATGGACTATTTAATTCTATTTGCATACTTGAAAACGCATTCTTAACTTTGGCTAGAAAGGCTATCAAACACCTTACAGCTAATCCTGAAGCTTGCAAACAAGCTGTGCTTAATTCAATCGGCATAGTTACAGCATTTAACCCGGTCATAGGCTATGAAAAATCAGCAAGCATTGCTAAAGAAGCCTTACAAACCGGCAAATCAGTTGGCGATATCTGCCTTGAAAGAGGATATTTACCAAAAGATGAGATTGATAAGATCTTAGATCCTGAAAATATGCTCAATCCTCAAATGAAAACAAAAAGAAAAGAATAAGGGTCATAAGTATGGAAACAATTATGCTTATTTTACAAGTTGCCGTTCTTTTAGGGGCTATTTTTCTAGGCGTAAGACTTGGAGGTATTGGCATTGGCTTTGCAGGCGGTATAGGAGTTGTTGTTTTAACGCTGATTTTGGGTATGAAAGTAGGAAATATCCCTTGGGATGTTATCCTCATCATCATGTCAGTAATCGCTGCTATTTCAGCTATGCAACTTGCTGGTGGGCTTGATTATTTGGTGCAGATTGCTGAGAGGATTTTAAGATCAAATCCAAAATATATCAATTATCTTGCTCCAACAGTTACATATTGTCTTACCCTTTTTGCAGGAACAGGACATACAGCATTTTCCATGATCCCGGTTATTGTTGAGGTGGCAAAAGAGCAAAATATCAAGCCATCAGCCCCTCTTTCTATCGCTGTGGTTGCAAGTCAAATAGCTATCACAGCAAGTCCTGTAAGTGCGGCAGTAGTTTATATGACAGGTGTTTTAGAGGATCTTGGTTGGAGTTATCCTATGCTTTTAGGTATTTGGATCGTAACAACCTATGTTGCTTGCATGATCACAGCCTTTCTTGTTTCTAAATTTAGCAATCTTGACTTAAGCAAAGATGCTATCTATCAGGAAAGATTGAAAGCAGGACTTATAAAAGCTCCAACCGGTGCTTTAAATTTAGAGATTAAGCCCGGTGCAAAGCTTTCTGTTCTTATCTTTTTGATCGGTGTTTTATGTGTTGTGTTTTATGCAACTACTATATCTGATGTTGTTCGAAAGCCTATGCTTGATTATGTAAATATGCTCATAGCAGAAGGATCAAGCCTTACTAGCTTGGCTGAGTTTGTAAAAAGTTATATTGATCCTATTCGCTTACCAAGAGATAGTGCTATTATGAGTTTTATGCTTAGTATTGCAACTTTGATCGTTGTTTTTTGCAAGATTGATACGAGTAAAATTTTTGAACAAAGTGTCTTTAAAAGCGGAATGGTCGCTTGCGTTTGTGTTCTTGGTGTAGCATGGCTTGGAGATACCTTTGTTGCAGGATATAAGCAAGATATACAAGATATCGCAGGAGACTTAGCAAAGCGTATTCCAGCCTTAGTTGCTGTGGCATTTTTCTTTGCAAGTATGCTTCTTTATTCTCAAGCAGCAACTGCAAAGGCCATCGTGCCAACAATCATTGCCGCACTTTCTATAAGTGCTATGCCTGATGGCTCTGTTGCGCCAAATTCTTATATCTTAGTGGCAAGTTTTGCAGCTGTTTCTGCACTTTTCGTGCTTCCAACCTATCCAACCTTGCTTGGTGCGGTTCAAATGGACGATACAGGAACAACAAGGATAGGAAAATATGTCTTTAATCACGCCTTTTTAGTTCCGGGTGTCTTAGCTATAGCACTTTCAGTAACATTAGGCTTTATTGTTTCTTCTCTTGTTTAAGCTTAAGCCCAAGAAATTGGGCTTAAATTTTTCCACTTATTTTTTACAAAAATATGCTAGAATTAAAAATCATTTTTAAGGCTAGGATATGAAGATCATTACTTATTTTTTTACCTTATCTCTTTCTTTATTTTTCTTAGCTTGTGCTAATCATCAAGAAGGTAATGCACTTTATGAACAAGCCTTAGTTCAAAAGTTTTGTTCCCAAGAGTTTTTAAGCGTAGAAAAAAAGAAAATAGAAAAAAATGATGATGTGATTTATACCGGTTTAAATGCTGGAAGCATAGCTAGAAATTGTGATGAATTTGAACAGAGCAATTATTTTTTAGATAAGGCTGAAGAAGCCTATAAATACGATGTAGACTTAGAAAATTTAGCCTCAAAGGGTGCAAAAAGTATTGGCACAACCTTGTTAAATGAGAGCATAGTTGATTATCAAGGAACGCTTTATGAGCGTATCATGGTCAATGTTTATAAGGGTTTAAATTTTATGAGTTTGCAGGATTTTGAAAATGCACGGGTTGAATTTAACAGAGCCTTAATGAGACAAGATAAGGCAAAAGAATATTTTAGAAGTGAAATTGATGCCAATAAAGCCGAATTTGAAGAGGCTAAGAAGACGGAAAATTTTGAGCAAAATATGGGCGGAAATTACGGCAATATCATGGGCGAATACGAGCATTTGCTTAAAGATTTTGATACGACAAAAAATTTTATCAATCCTTACGCTACTTACATGGCAGCTTTATTTTTCTTTTTAGATGAAGATTTTGTGCGTGCGGCGGATTTGTTTAAAGAAGTTGCTGTTATCAAGGCTAAAAATAAGGAGTTTGATAAGGAATTTAAGGTTTTTAATCAACATGCAAATTCTTTAAATCCATCAAATTTAAAAAAATATATCTTTGTTGTTTATGAGGGCGGTTTTGGGACAGCTTTAAGTGAGTTTTCTTTCACTATCCCTTTAAATTTTAACAATCAAATCATCACAAGCACTTTTACACTTCCAACCCTTATAAAAAGGGATTCTTCTTATGCTTCTCTAAGTGCAAATGATGAAAAAACTGAGTTTTTAGTAAGCTTTGATGATATCGTGGCAACGGAGTTTAAAACAGAGCTTCCCTCAAAAGTAGCAAAAGCCATAAGCTCGACTATAGTTAAAACAAGTCTTAATGTAGCCGTGGCTAAAAATGATCCAACAGGTGGCTTACTTTCTTTGGCAACAAGTCTTGTTACAAGTTCTATTAATAGAGCTGATTTGAGGTATTGGACTTCTTTACCAAAATATGCTCAAGTCTTGATGATAGAAAATACAGGCAGGATAGATATAAGAACAGAAAATGGGATTTTGATCTATCAAAATGAAGAAATTGATCAAGCTAAAAATACTATAGTTATGGTAAGATCTTTCACGCCTTATTTGCCAGCAAAAGCTTGGCTTATCCAAAAATAAAGGAGAATACATGAAAAAACTAAATTTGTTTTTGAGCGTTTTTATGGTGCTTTTTATCGCTTCTTGCGCGAGTAAAGAGCCAAGTGTTTTGGAAAAGAAAATAACGCAATATATTAGTTTTCAAGGCACAGATAAGCGTATAGTTAAGGATTTTAACTATAAAAATAATGTCAATGACTTGGTCGAGTTTGAACTTGTTTTGCAAAGTGAAAAGGAGCTTGAATTAGAATACAAAATTTCTTGGCTTGATGAAGATGGTTTTAGGCTTTCTAGTTTGAATGATGAGAAATTTATAGCCATTAAGCTTAAAGCAAATCAAGAGTTTATTTTGCAAAGAGTAGCTGCAAATAAAGAAGCAACAAATTTTAAAATTACCATTGTAAAAAAATAAATTTAAATCAAGGAGTAAAAATGAGAACTATAAATTTAGTTTTAGGTGTTTTTGTGGCATTTTTCGTTGTTGCTTGCTCAAGCAAGCCAATCTACACTGATGGAACAGCAGCCCAAGAAAAGCAAGGCAATGCTTTAACTTTAGGGCTTGAAAGAACGGATTTTGAAAATGCAGCCGATACAATGATACAAAGTATGTTAAAAGATCCAGCTTTTGCAAATATCGCTCCGGGTCAAAGAAAGGTTATTGCTATTGGTAGGATAGTTAATGACACTCCTCAACGCATAGACACAGACAAGCTTATTTCTAAAATCACCATTGCTTTAAGAAAATCAGGTAAATTTGTGCTTA
Source organism: Campylobacter sp. MIT 99-7217 (assembly GCF_006864365.1). NCBI lineage: Bacteria > Pseudomonadati > Campylobacterota > Epsilonproteobacteria > Campylobacterales > Campylobacteraceae > Campylobacter > Campylobacter sp. MIT 99-7217. The sequence continues at coordinate 4,911 of NZ_QHLJ01000006.1, read as the reverse complement.
CAACAGCAGTTGCAGCAGGCGGTGCTAAGGATAGTATGAGTCATGATGTTCGTGATCTTCGTGATAATGATGAGTTTAACCAAAATACTATCGCCAAAAAAGGCACTCTTGTAGCCCCTGATTTTTCCCTTGCAGGCAAGATAAGACAAGATTCGATCAAATTACCAAATGGCAAGATTCAAGTTGAGTATTTTTTCCACCTTACTGTTACTGATCTAACAAGTGGTTTGGCGTATTGGGAAGATGAAAAAACCATAGATAAAGCAGGCGATAAAAAATCTGTTTCTTGGTAAATTTAAAAAGGCTTTTTTATGAAAAAAATCGCTATTATTTTTTTAGGCTTTATATCAAGTTTTGTATTTGCTGAGGTGATTGAAGAAAGAGCTTTTACACCAAATGACGCAGGCTCTTCAAACATTAATATCATTGATTTGGGCATCACTCCTTTAAATAGCACAGGTTTTGGCAAAGACGCAAATTCAAGCTTTTCGGTAAGCACTCCAGAGGGAACTTTTATGAAAATTTCCACAGGAGAAGGTAGTGGAGCTACAAGAGAACTAGCCATTAAAGAAGCGTTGATTGAAGCTATTTCAAAAATGAAAGGTTTTAGCACGGCTAGCTTAAAAGACATTAGTGCTATTCCAAATTTCGAACACAATTCTCAAAACATTTCAAGACTCTTAAGCAAGGCTACAAAGGGCAGGATTGATTCTTATGAAGTTAATAATGTCTTTATTGAGCCAAATGGAAGCTATGGGGCAAGTGTGAGTGTTTATAAGATTTTATTTGCACGCAATGAAAAGCCAAATTTAGTGATTTTCAATGCTTCAAAATTTCAAAATTTAGGAGATCAACTTAAGCAAAAGCTCATCAATAACTTCACTCAAAGCAAAAAAATGAATATTTTAGATAGAACTAATGAAGCGTATTATAAGGCTGAAAAAGCTCTTATAGAGAGTGAAGATGCTTCAAGTGATGATATTTATAAGCTTGGAAATGTTTTAGGGGCTGATTATATGCTTGTTTTCAATCTCAAAGACATAGGCAAGGCAGATTCTAAAAGTTCAAAGCTTACTACAGGTTCAAAAACGCTAAAGGCTGATGTGGCGGTGGATTATCGTTTGATTTTCTTTGCGACTAGAGAGATCAAGCTTGCAAATACCATAAATCTTCAAGTAAGCGTTAAAGATGATAGCGTAAAAACTAATGAAGCCATTTTAAGCCAAATCGCTACAGCCTTAAGCACTGATATACTCAATCAACTTTATCCTTTGTGGGTCGCTTCGGTTGAAAATGGCGAGGTAATTTTTGAAGAAAAGCTTGAAGTAGGAGCGATTTATGAGTGCGTGAGCAAAAGTAGCACCCAAAGCTCACAGGTGCAAATCACTAAGTCAAGTGCTAAAATTTCAAGTGCTAAAATTTTAAGCGGACAAACAAGCCTTGGCGATGAATGCACACTTTCTTTAAACAAAGGCAAGGAAGCAAACTACAAGCTTGGCACAAAAGGCGGAGTAAATTTAGGCTTTTAAGCTGCTCAAAAAAAGGGATTTAATCCCTTTTTATATTTAAAGCCTTAACAAAACTCAAAGCACAAATACACTAAAATAACTCACTTTTAAGGAAAACCAACTGAAGACTTGAAAAAGTTGAAAGGAGGTTAAGATGAACGAAATTATCGCTTTTATGATAATTCTAGTAGTCCTTATCCTAGTTTGCAAAAACTAAAGATAAGAACTAATTACTAAATTTCTACACAAAATTATAAGTAAGCCCTGCTTAGTTTATCCTTAAAAGTGCAAAAATTTAGTCTTCATTGGTCGCAGGGCGGAAGACTTGATCAAAATTTCATGATTTACAAAAGTTGGAACGCTTCTTGCTTATATCTTGCAAACAATATTTTACAAAGGATTTATCATGATGAGATCATTGTGGTCTGGAGTTTCTGGACTAAAAACACATCAAATAGGAATGGATGTTGAGGGTAACAATATCGCCAATGTTAATACCTATGGCTTTAAATACTCTCGCGTAAATTACGGAACAATGTTTTCTCAAGTTATGGGCGTTGCAACAAGCCCTACAGGAAATTTAGGCGGACAAAACGCTATGCAAGTAGGACTTGGTGTTGGTGCTGATGCAACGACTCGTATCCACTCACAAGGAAGTATTTCAAAAACAGGTTGGAACTATGACATGGCACTTAGTGGCAATGGCTTTTTTATGGTTTCAGGTGATGGCGGACGCAACAAGTATTTGACAAGAGATGGTTCATTTACTCCTGATGCTGAAGGAAATTTTGTTAACGCAAATGGTATGATTGTTCAAGGCTGGAACAGGGACTCTGAAACAGGACAAGTTGATACAACCTTGCCTGTGCAAAATATCAAGTGGGATCCAAAAATGAAGCTTCCTGCAAATCCAAGTTCTCAAATTCTACTCTCAGCAAGTTTAAATAGTGGTGCAAGGATTACAGAAAATACTAGCCGTAGAGCTTATGGGCTTGATAGTGTTCATGGCTATAATGTAACCACAACAACAGCAAATGATGAAAATGACACAGGTAATACTCAGTTTTATACTACTTCAAAAAATGCCCTAGACATTACAGAAAAGGGTGTTGATATGGCTTCTGTGTTTAAGAAAAGTGGTACTGATGGTATTTCTATAAACCTTAGAGAAGGACAGGGTATGTGGATAAGCTATGCTGATGCAACCTTTACGACCAACAAGGGCGGTACAGCTGTTTTTAATCCTAACAACAACGCAAACCAAAACAATGTCATTTTCTGGGGCGATGAAAACAATGCCGTAAATCTTAATATCACTTTAAATGGTATCAGCATCCAAAACAACAATATAAGAAGCCTTCAAGAAGCTGTAAATTTCATCAATACCTACACCCAGCCAACAGACACAAGAGACGGCACAGGCGTGATTGCTGTAGCAAAATCTGATGGCTCAGGCATTACTTTTACTAACACCAATGCTTCAGGCACTACAGATAATATGAAAAATATAAACCTCACCATAAATACAGGAAATTCAGCTGGCGAAACTGCCAACCTCACATGGAATGCCAATACCCAGACCTACACCGCCACACTTACTCCAATACAAGGAAATGTAACTTCAAATTGGGCTGAAACCAATCCTAATATAAACTTAACCAATAATATCCAAGTCGTTACAGCTCATAAATACACCTACACAAGCTCAGCTGTAGATCTTGATCCTATGTTTAATCCAGACGGAGGACCAGCCTACACAGGACCTAATGCTGGTACCACAGCACAAAATATTACTCAAAGAAATCAGTGGCCCAATACCGATCAAGGCTTAGCCTCATACAATTACTATATGGCTACAGTTCAAGGCTCAATTAAGAATGATACTTCAGCTAGGGTATTTAGGACAACTGAGGATTTAAGAGAGCTTATCCAAAGAGATGCCAGATATGGGGTGGATTATGATGGAAGTGCGAATTGGAACGGCACAAACGATGTAAATGGAGCAGTAAAAATCACTATGAATACAAATGGACAATATGTCGTATCTAATGCCAATGAGCCTACGGCTTTGCCTGATCCTAATGCGGCTAATCCTGGTACTATAAATCCGGGGGCTAATTTATCGGCTGCTAAAAATATGAACTTTGAAGCGACAAGTTATGTCAATCGTGTGGGACTAGTAAGTGCTAATGATGCTTTGGCTAGTTTTTTCCAAGGATGGGATGGACCTTTAAATGTCGGCACTCAAAACAAAATCGCTGCTGAAATGCTTTTAAGCTCTTTTGGAACAAGCCTTGAGATTTTTGATAGTCTAGGAACAAGCCACCTCATCAAAGTGCAATGGACTAAACAAACCACCACAGTGGATGGGGGTAATGAATGGCAAATGATTTTAAGAGTGGATGAGCCAGCCACGATAAACTCCTCAGGCGTAGGACCTAGTAATATAGTCGTGGGAACTGTGCGTTTTGGAAATGATGGTTCTTTGGTCTCTTACACTCCAAGGACGATTAATTTTAGCGGAAATAACGGCTCATCGCCAAATCAACAAATCACGCTAAATTTAGGAGCGAGTGGGGAATTTAGCGGACTTGTAAGCAATGATGTAACCTCAGCTATGGATGAGCAAAAAACAGACGGATATAAGCCGGGGACTTTACAAAAAGGAGCTGAAGCTGTGAGGATAGACCAATACGGCAATATCATCGGCACTTTTGATAACGGACAAACTCAGGTACTAGCCACAGTAGCCGTAGGAAGTGTAACCAATGACTCAGGGCTTGAGGAAATTGGTGGAAATCTCTTGCGTATCACAGGAAACTCAGGGGATTTAACCGTAGGGCTTGGAGGCACTGGAGGTAGAGGCAATATAAAATCAGCCTCGCTTGAAATGTCAAATGCTGATTTAAGCACCTCTTTGACTAATCTCATCATCATACAAAGAGGCTATCAAGCAAACTCTAAGACTATCACTACAAGTGATCAGCTCTTAAATACACTTTTACAGCTTAAACAATAAGCTTTTACTCTCATCTTAAAGATCTTTCTTTAAGATGAGTTTGGTAAATGTTTTGAAAGTATTGTTGATTTTGGCTACACCTAGAATGTCTTTGTCTCCTCTAGTTATGCTTTTTGCATTCTAGGTGTATCGAAAGTCAAAGCTCTTTTCACAAGTCTATCAAGATAGCTTTGTGATTAAAGCTTTTTAGGCTTGAACCTTCAATCTATTGCAACCCGCATAAAAGCGGGTGCAATGATGAACTTGTTATTGTTTTAACAAAACTCAAAGCACAAATACACTAAAATAACTCACTTTTAAGGAAAACCAACTGAAGACTTGAAAAAGTTGAAAGGAGGTTAAGATGAACGAAATTATCGCTTTTATGATAATTCTAGTAGTCCT